>JALOOS010000165.1 GCA_025454275.1 Desulfobacterales bacterium
CCAGCTCCGGCGGGTCGACCAGGTTCGGCAGGTACTCGACGGAGGCGCTCTCCGAGGCGAAATTGACCGCCGCCTGGACGACCCCCGGCACCTTCCGGGAGAGCGTGCGTTCCACCGTGGCGGCGCAGTTCGCGCAGGTCATCCCGGTGATCGCCAGCTCCACCCGCGCCGTCGGCACCGAGTAGCCGGACTTCTGGATTCCGGCGACAAGCTCCTTGAGGGTCAGGGTTTTCGGGTCGAAAGCGACCGAGGCCTGCTCCCCGGCGAAGTTGACGCTCGCCTCGGAGACGCCGGGCAGTTTTCGGACCGTGCGCTCGACGGCGGCCGCGCAGTTCGCGCAGCTCATCCCGTGCACGGGGATCTGGAGGGTGTGAGTAGGCATGAAAAAGTAACGAGTAACGAGTAACGAGTAACGAGTGAAAGAACCGATTAGGAGCTTGCAACGAGTGACAGCTACGAGTAAGGAAACCGATCAGAGATCCTTATCCAGGTCACGCGCAACGAGAAGGAACAGGACGCGGAGCGAGCCAATTTTTATACTCGTTACTCGTTACTCGTTGCTCATCACTTCTCTTTTCCTGGTCACCACATGCCAGGGGTTCAGGAGATCTTCCTTGTTATAGGTCATCGGGGCCCCGGTGTCGTGGCAGACGATCGCGGCCCCGGCGGCCTCGACGATCGCCTGGCCGGCGGCGGTATCCCACTCCATGGTCGGCCCCAGCCGCGGATAAATGTCGGCGCGCCCCTCGGCCACCAGGCAATACTTGAGCGAACTGCCGGCAGATATGAAGCTCACCTCTCCCAGTTCCCGCCGCTTGCGTTCGACGAATGCGTGCAACTCCTCCGTGGCATGGGAGCGGCTGCCGACGATGACATAGGGAGTGTGAACGCTCCGGTCGTCGGGCAGTTGCGTGGAGCGGGCCTTGAAAAAGGCGACGGCTGCGGCCGGTTCCCCGAAGGGCCCGCCGCCCATGAGCCTCCCAAGGGCCTCGGGGTCCTCGAGGCGGAAGGCGCCCTCCTCGATCCGCCCGAAGTAGAGCGTCCGCTTCACCGGTACGTATACGGCCCCGAGCGTCGGGCGCTGATCCTCCACCAGTGCGATGTTGATCGTAAACTCATCGCGGCGTTTGATGAACTCCTTGGTGCCGTCGAGGGGGTCCACGATCCACAGCCGCCGCCAGGCCCGCCGTTCGGCGAAGGGGATGCTCTTCCCCTCCTCGCTCAGAACGGGAATCCCCGTCGCGGAGAGAGCACCGGCGATGATCGCATGCGAGCGTCTGTCCGCCACGGTCAACGGCGACTGATCCGCCTTGCGTTCGACCTCGAAGTCGGTCTCATAGACCTCGAGCGTAGCCCGCCCGGCCCGGACCGAGGCCTGGAGCACCGCCAGCAGAAGGCTGTTGCGGTCCATGCTCAGGCCGCCGGGTAGTTGATTTCGGCCAGGGCGGCGCGGATCCCCTCTTCGGTGGCCGGGGCGTCCCACTCCACTTCGATGGTCTTGCCCTGGGGGCTGCCCTCCACCTTGCGCACGCCCGGCATTTCGGCGAGCTCGTTTTTGATGGCCATCACGCAGTGGCCGCACGAGATCTTGGGGATGGAGAATGTCTTTTTGGCCATGGATCGTCGCTCCTCCTTGCCGCTTGCATTTGAACCGTTTCGTGACCGGATAGTAGGGACGGCTGCCGCCCTGTCAAACCGCATCGGTGCAAAAGCGTCGGGCCTCGGCCTCGGCGGTCCACTCCATGAGTCACCCCTTTTCCTGCAAGCGGGCCTTGAGAAGGTCGAGCGCGGCGCGGGCCAGCTCGCCCACCGCGACCCGGTTCAGACGTCCCGCCCGGTAGAAATCCACACCTTCCGCGTCCCCGCTCAGCCGCTCGAGGAGTGCGATCGATTCGGCGTTGCCGAGGGCGCCGGCGGCCCAGGCGGCCAACCCCCGGCGCGGGGCATCGTCGGCGGTCAGAAAGGGATTGATCCGGGCGGCGCAATCGCCCATGACCCCCGGCCGGGCGTAGCCGAGACGCCCCACCCCCCAGAGGACCCCCGGCTGGATCGCCGAGAATTCGAGGAAATTTCCCCGCGGCCAGAGGTAGGAGATCAGAATGCAGCCGTATTCCGCGGCCAGGAGGGCGCTGCGGGCGAGGCTCTCGCCCATGGCCTCCGGGCAGCCCCAGCCGATGCCCCCCGACTCTTCGTTGAGGTTCCACATGAGCCGGCGCATGATGACGCGGGCCGACTCCGGCTCGCGCGCGGCGAGCGCCGCCGCCACCGCCCCCATGGCGGTCACGGCCCGCCAGCGCAGCAGCGGGTCGCGATCGCAGAACAGGGAAAAGAGAGGGTTCACGACCCGCCGGGCCGGCAGGTGCATGATCTCTGAGAGGGCCGCGTCGAGATCATCCGAACGCAGAACCCCGATGACCCGTTGTTTCAACTCGCGGCTGGATGGCGTGGGGGGCGGCATTGGGCTGCGCGGCTCTGCTCCGAAGCTCAGTCGTCCTGCCAGAAGATGCAGTCCGCCGGGCAGTTTTTGATGGCCTCGTTCACCTCTTCTTCGGGGTAGATCGAGAGGTCGGCCACCTCCACGAACCCGGCGTCGTTCATGCGGAAGACGGCCGGGCAGGCCTCCACGCACACCTCGCAGCGGATGCAGTCGCTCAATTCAACCACCGGTCGTTTCATAAAACTCGCAAACGGCACTGGTTTTAGTGTCAAGACGATGCCGATATCCCGGCGTGGACGGCGGCGCCGATGCGGCGGCCGAATTCGCGGCAGGCCTCAAGTTGCTCCCTTTCGGGCACGAACTGGACCTTGAGCCCCGGCTGGATGAGCGGGATGCCCATCTCCCCCAATTCCGTTTCGATCAGCTTCACGGCCTCTCCGCTCCATCCATAGGAGCCGAAGGCCGCCCCGACCTTGTTCTTCGGCTTGAGGCCTTTCATGTAGCAGAGAAAATCGGCGAGGCTGGGGTAGAGGCCGTTGTTCAGGGTGGGCGAGCCCACCACCACCGCTCGGGCGTCGAACACCTCGGTCATCACTTCGCTGCGGTGCCAGGTGCGCAGGCTGAGGGGGCGGCAGTAAACGCCCTCGGCCGAGATCCCCTCCTGGATGGCCTCTGCCATTTTCTGGGTGCTCTTCCACATCGTGTCGTAGATGATGACGGCCTTCTTCTCGGGCTCCTGGCGGCACCAGTGCCGGTAGGCGGAGATGATTTTCCCCGGGTCCCGGCGCCAGATGACCCCATGGTCGGGGCAGATCATGCGGATATCGAGCTTGAGCTCCTGGACCTGGCGGATCAGCTTCTCGATCAGGGGGGCGTAGAGGAGCAGGATGTTGGCGAAGTATTTCTTGGCAGGCGCCATGATGCGCTCGCCGATCTCATCGTCGAACCTTTCCGGCCCGGCGTAGTGCTGGCCGAACCCGTCGCTGGAAAAAAGGATCCCCTCCTCCTTGAGCAGGGTGAACATGCTGTCCGGCCAGTGCACCATCCGGGTTTCGATGAAGCTGAGCGTGCGCCGGCCGAGTGAGAGCTCCTCCCCGTTTTCGACCGGGCGGTAGTTGAATTTGCGGGAGAAGTGCTTCGGAAGGTTTTTATGACCCATCTTGGAGCAGAACAGAGGCTTGTCTTCGCCCACCCGGTGCATCACTCGCTCCAAACTGCCGGCGTGGTCGGGTTCGGTGTGGTTGCTGATCACGAAGTCGATTCTTTTCGGGTCGAGAATGCGCGTGATGTTGGCGATCAGCCGGTCGGAGAACTCCTTCTTGACCGAGTCGATCAGGGCCACTTTTTCGTCCACGACCAGGAAGGCGTTGTAAGTCGTTCCCAGGTCGGTGGAGTAGCCGTGGAAGTCCCTGATGTTCCAATCACTGACCCCAACTTCGTAGACACCTGGAGCGATCTGCACGGGATGCATCGTTCACCTCGTTGTAATGTGTCTTTTGGAAAAAACGGTTACTTTTCCGGGTGGTGCTTACGTTTGTTGAGCCTTGCACGCCGCCTACGACTGCGTTATGTCATCGAGCAAATTCAGATTTGTGGGAGTGGCTCCCGGCCTTCGTAGCCTGTACTTCGGCGGAGTAGGCTCCAGCAACGATTCGATCGCGGCAAGATGCCGCTCCCACATGAAAGCAAACCTTACTCGGAAGAACCGGATTCATTACGTCCCCATTCTAACCACAATCACCGGATTCGCAATCGTCGGGGAGGTTCGAGAATCGCCCCCATGCAAACAAAATGCCCCTGCCCTTGCCGGCGGGGCCGGCGAGGGCAGGGGCATGCGCCATCCGGTTGGGAAGCGGTCGGCCTTGCCCGACGGGTTCACGCCTCCTTGGCGAAGTCCGCTTTAGAGGCCCCGCACACCGGGCACTCCCAGCTGTCGGGCACCTTCTCGAAGGGGGTGCCGGGTTTGACGCCGTTGTCCGGATCTCCCTGGGCCGGGTCGTAGATGTAACCGCACACCTGACACACATACCTGTCCATCGTGCTCACCTCCTGTGGGTTTGGAATGGGATAGCTGAATCGGATCGACGATGTTCCTGGAATTCGATCAGCGCCGGGGCCGGCCGGGCGCAACGCCGCTTGTCAGCCCGCCTGTTCCTCTTTGACGGACTCCGGCCCGGCCAGCGGCTTGAACATCTTCTTGCCGGCGCCGCAGACCGGGCAACACCAGTTCTCTCCCAGGTCCTTGAACTGGACCCCCTTGGGCACCTTGCCGCGGCGGTCCCCGCGGTCCGGGTCATACAGGCAC
>JALOOS010000166.1 GCA_025454275.1 Desulfobacterales bacterium
GGTCCACCGGGTCGTGAAGGGGGCCGGATGGAAATCGGCCGGGATGGCGAACCTGCGCATCGCCTTTCGCGACTACAGTGCCGGGCCGCGCAACGACCTTGGGTTCCGCATCTGCCGCTACGCCGAATGAATTCCCCGGCCGCCGGGCGGCCGGGGAATTCATGCTGCAAGGAGAACCAAAAGGATGACACGGGTGGTCGTTGCTGTTGTGATGGGATTCATGCTGCTGGGGCCGCCCATACCAGCAGACACCGGGCAGGAAGAGGTGAAGAAGCGGGAGGCTGTTGCCGCCGAGCCGGGCCGGACAGAAAGGCGGCCGCCGGGCGAGGCGCCGCTCCCGGCCCCGGCCGATCGGGAAGAGGTGAAACCATCGGCGGCCCCGGCCAAGCCAAAGAGCACGCCGCCGTTTGAGCCCACCGAAAAGGTGAAGGCGGACCAGGCCATCGATTTCCCGGCGGACATTTGATCCGTCAACCGGTCGGCCCGTCGCCCGTCTACCCGATCGACGGGCGACGGGCCGACCGGCTGACCCTTGAACGAGGACCGACTCATGAAGCGCCCCCTCGGCATCTCCGCTGAATTCCTCTATCAAACCGTATCGCTGGTCGTGATCGTCATCCTCGTGCATGCCGCCTATGCGGGCATCATCCGCCCGCGGGGGGACGCGGCCCTGGCCCGGCAGGCGGCGGCCGCGGCAAGCGATAACGCCGCCGCCCCCGAACGGTCGATCTATGTCCTGCTCTACGACTGGGAGCAGGAGGCCGCGATCATCTTGGCCCTCTGGGCCTTGGCCATCATGGCCTTCAAGTGGGCGGGGGTCCTGAGACAACGGGCGTTCCTGCAGCAGGACTTCATTCCCCTTGCGGAAGGGGTGCGCATCCTCCCGGGCGACACGCGCGAACTCGCGCGCCAGGTCCAGGCCCTACCCGCCTCCCAGCGCCGGGCGCTTCTGCCGCGGGCCCTCCTGGCCGGCCTGCAGCGGTTCGGTACCACCCGTCGCGTGCAGGACGTGGCCGACGCCGTCCATGCCACCTGCGACGCCGAGGGGGAGCGCCTCGAATCGGAGCTCTCCATGATCCGCTATATCGCCTGGGCCATTCCGTCGATCGGCTTCCTCGGCACCGTGCGGGGCATCGGAGATGCCCTGGGTCAGGCCCACCTGGCGATCGAAGGCAATATTTTCGGCGTCACCCGCAGCCTGGGCACGGCCTTCAACTCCACCCTGATCGCGCTGTTGGTGAGCCTGCTCCTGATGTTCATCCTGCACCAGCTGCAGCTGGAGCAGGAGCGCTTCGTTTTAGACACCGAGGCGTATTGCGAAGAAAAACTGACCCAGCGGCTGCAAGCAAACTGAGAAGGGTTCGAGGAGTCGAGGGTCCAGGGGGCCGAGTGAAACACGGGCACGCTTCCTTGCCTTTAACCCTCGAACCCTTGGCCCCTTAAACCCTTTACAAGGCATATCTCATGAAGCTGATCGGACTCGAAATCTGCGACGCCGGCATCCTGGCGGCCGGCGGCGAGCCGCCGCGGCTGCTGCCCGTCGACCAAGGCTCCTTGGAAAGCCCGGGCTTCGCCCTGCCCGAAAAAAAAACGTTGATCACCGGCATCGCCGCCGAGCGGCAGGCCCGGCTTTTCCCGCGCCGGGCCTTGAACCGGTTCTGGGGGGAGCTCTCCACCAACCCGCTGGACCCCCCCCTGCCCTCGGCCGGAAACCAGGCGGAGGTGGCCTGTGCCCACCTGGCCCATGTCTGGGAGCAGGTGCGCGGCGTCGGCGACGGGCTGTTGATCGCGGTCCCGGCCTCCTTCGAGCGCAGCCAGATGGGACTGCTGCTGGGGATGGCCCAAGAGATCGGTATCCCCGTCGAAGGATTTGTGAGCCTGCCGGTGGCCGCGGCCGCTCCCGGACCGGAGCGCCTCCATCTCCACGTGGATGCGCATCTGCATCGCTTCGAAGTCGCCGTTCTCACGGCCGGCGACCGCTTGGAGCTCCAGGAGGTGGTGGCGGTCAATACGAGCGGACGGGAAGGGCTTTACAACCTGTGGGCCCAGGCCACGGCTGCCGAATTCGTGCGGGCGACCCGTTTCGACCCCTTTCACAGCGCCCAGACCGAGCAGGAGCTCTACCGGCGTCTGCCGGCGTTGCTGACGGCGCTGCACCAGGAGCAGGCCGCGAGCATGTCGATCTTGGCGGGGCGCGCCACATACAGCGTCAGCGTGATGCGCGGGGTGGTTCTCGAAACCGCCCGACCGATATACGACGAACTGATGGCCGCCGTGCACGACGCCGCCCGGCGCAGCGCAGCACCGGGAGCGACCCTCTGCCTCCACGTCGCCCACCGCGCAGCGCGCCTGCCAGGGGTCGTGGAGCGGCTGCGCCGGACCCCGACCTGCCGGGTCGTCGAGCTTCCCGCGGGAGCGGCCGCCCTGGCCCTGTCCGCCCTCTGGCCCACACTGACACGCACCCCGCGGGCGGGCGGTGCCGCCTTTCACGACAGCCGCCCCTGGACCCCGGGTGCAGCCTCCGGCGCTCGGACACCGGCGGCACCGGCCCGGCGTCCGACCCATCTCCTCTACCGCCACCTGGCCTACCCGCTGACCGCCGACCCGCTCACGGCCGGAAGCGGCGTCCCGGCCGGAACCCGGGCCATCCGCATCGCGGCGGATGCCCCCGGCATCGATCCCGCCCATTGCGCGGTGCAGCTGAAGGGGGAAACGGCCGTGCTCACCGACCACAGTTCGGCCGGCACGTTTCTGAACGAGACGCGGGTCGAGGGCGTCACGGCGCTCGCGGTCGGCGATGTCATTCGCCTCGGGGCCTCTGCCGAAACCCTGTTGGCGATCGCCTGTCTGAGTCGAGATGAAGCGTAGAAAGAGCTCCGTTTTCAGCGTCGCCTTCATCGACTGCATCTGCTGCGGCCTGGGCGCCATGATTTTGCTGTTTGTGGTGGTGAATTCCCAGAACAACCTCCAGCGCCAACGCATCACTGAGGAGCTGCAGTCCGAAACCGACCGCTGGGAGGAGGAGGTCGCCGATGGCCGGCGCCACCTCGTCACGGCCCGAAATGCTCTCGATGAAACCACCCGTGAGCTGGTCCGCACCGAGGGGCTTTCACGCCGACTGCTGCAGACTCTCACCGAAAAACGCCGGGAACTCTCCGACCGGGACCGGGAGACCCTTGCCCGCCGCGAGCACCTCGACAAGCTCAAGGCCGACCTCCGCTCCCTGGAGGAAGAGGTCAAACGGCTGCAGGCCGGGGCCAAACGCGAGGAGGAGTTGGGCCGGGACCTGCGGCCTTTCCCCGGGCAGGGCGATCGCCAGTACCTGACCGGGCTGAAAATGGGCGGCCGGCGCATCCTGATTTTGGTGGATGCCTCGGCCTCCATGCTGGATGAGACCGTGGTCGGCGTGATCCGGCGGCGCAACATGGGCACCGCCGAAAAGCTCGCCGCCCCCAAATGGCGCCAGGCGGTCGCCACGGTCGACTGGCTGACCGCCAACCTCCCCGCGGAGAGCCGCATCCAGATCTACGTCTTCAATGAAACCGCCCGCCCCCTGCTCGAAGGCACGGCCGGTATCTGGATCGACGCCCGGGAGATCGACCGCCTGAACCAGGCGGTCGCGACGCTGCGCCGCCTCTCCCCCCAGAAGGGTACGAGCCTGATCAACGCCTTCGAGGCGGCCGCGCGGATCTCGCCGGCCCCGGACAATCTCTTCCTGATCACCGACGGCCTCCCGACCATGGCCCGGGACAAGCCCGCGAGCGCCCGCGTCTCGGCCGACCGGCGCCTCGCCCTCTTCCGCGAGGCCGTGAAGCAGCTTCCGCCCGGGCTTCCGGTCAACACGATCCTCCTGCCCATGGAGGGGGACCCCATGGCCGCGAGCGAGTTCTGGCGGCTGGCCGTCGACACGCGCGGCAGCTTCATCTGCCCGGCAGGGGATTGGCCATGAGACGCAAGCGCCGAGACATCGAGATCTTCAACCTCTCCTTCCTCGACTGCATCTGCTGCGGGTTCGGGGCGATGATCCTGCTCTTCGTGCTCTCGAAATTTTCGGCCCCCCAGCAGATCGAGGCCGCCCAGGTCGATTTGAAGGCCCGCATCGAACGGTTGGCCGAGGAGCTGCACGTCATCCGGGGCGATACGGCCATTCTCAACCGCGAACTGACAGCCCGGGTGGAGCAGCTCTCCCAGGAGAAAAAGCGCCTGGCACGGCTGCAGGGCGATCTATCGGCGATCGAGGGCCGGTTTGCCGCCGCCGCCGGGGCGGCCGAGGTCGAGAATATCATCGACGGGCAACTCGCGCGCGCGCTGCAGGAGCTCAGCGCGGAGCAGCAGCGCCTGCAGCAGGTGCAACTCCGCCGCCGGCCCGACGGCCAAGTCGGCGGCATCCCGGTGGACAGCGAGCATGTCATCTTCGTCATCGACACCTCCAACAGCATGCAGCGCGGCGCCTGGCCCCTGGTCCAGAAGAAGCTCCAGGAGGCCCTCGACGTCTACCCCCAGGTCAAGGGCCTGCAGATCATGAACGACGACGGCCTTTACATGTTTCCCCAGTATGCCGGCAAATGGATCCCCGACACCGCCGGCCGGCGCCGGGTCATCCTGAACACGCTCGGCGCTTGGCAGCCCTTCAGCAACAGCAGCCCGGTGGAGGGGATCGTCGCAGCCATCCGCGACTTCAGCGGCGACGGCCGGCGGCTCAGCCTCTATGTGTTCGGAGACGAGTTCAGCGGTAC
>JALOOS010000167.1 GCA_025454275.1 Desulfobacterales bacterium
CTGCTCGCCTTCGATGAAGCATCCACCAAGCAGGCGGTGGTGCTGAGGCTGCTCTCCTTGCTGGGATGGGACATTTTCAACGTGGAGGAGGTGGCGCCCGATTTCTCCGCCGACGGCGTCACGGTCTCCTATGCGCTGCGGATCGACGGGGCCGTCCACCTGCTGCTGGATGTGAAACGCAACCCGCCGGACCCCGACGGGCTGCGCAAACAGCTCGTCGCCCTCTCCACCCAGGAGTCGGTCGAGTTGTGCGTCTACACCGATGGGGCGGCCTGGAGCTTTTACCTGACCTCGGCCCGCGGCGGGACGCAGCAGAAGCTCTGCCATGCCATCGACCTGATGGAACAAAAACCGGAGGAGGCCGCCTCCGACCTGATCGCGTTCCTGAGCCGCGAGAAGGTGGCAGCCGGGACCCACATCGAAACCGCCAGGGCCGCCCTTCAGAAGCAGAGGCGCAAACGGGCGGCCGAGATCCTGCCCGAGGCCTGGAACCGGGTGGTCTCCGAACCCAATAAGATTTTAGTGGAAATCCTGAGCGACGCGGCCGAGAAGCTCTGCGGGTTCAAGGCCGAGCCGAGCGCCGTCGAGGCCTTCATCCACCACCACCGGAGCCTCTGGGTGCTGGAGGAGAGCGCTGCCCCCCCCGAGCCTGAACCTCGCCGCGAAGAGGAGGCCGAAACCCCGGAACCGGAGGAAGCCGACGGCAAGAGCGCGGATATCCGGACCCGCAAACCCGAATACTTCGCGGACAAAACGATCGACTCCTTCACCTTTCAGGGCAAGCACTTCCCGGTCAAATCCTGGGAGCAGATGCTGACCACCCTCTGCAACCAGCTGGCGGCCTCCCATACCCAGGAGTTCGAGAAGGTCCTCTGGATGTACGACGACCAGCAGCCCTGCTTCACGCGCTACTCCGACCAGTTGCGGATCCCCGAGAAGGTCAAACGAACCAACATCTACGTCGAGACCAAACTCACCCCGCATGAAATCGTCAAGACCGTCGGAGACCTGATCACGGAGTTCGGCTACGGGCACGAGGACCTGGTCATCACGACCCAATAGACGAGACACGGTTCACGGCGCCTTTTTTCCCTTGACTTTCCCCGGCCGGCCGTCGCACTCATGGCGGCATGGCCGAAACATTCCTCTTCTACGACATCGAAACCACCGGCTTGAGCCGCGCGTTCGACCAGATCCTGGAGTTTGCCGCCATCCGCACCGATGAGGGCCTAGCGGAAATCGCACGCTTCAGCTCCAGGATCCGGCTGCGCCCGGATGTGATCCCCTCCCCGGCCGCGATGCTCGTCAACCGGATGCGGATGACCGACTGCCTCTCCGGCCGCTCCGAATACGACGCCCTGCGGGAGATCCACGCCGAGCTCAACCGGCCCGGCACGGTCAGCATCGGCTACAACTCCATCGGCTTCGATGACGAGTTCCTGCGTTTTGCATTCCATCGCAACCTGCTGCCGCCCTACACCCACCAGTTCGCCAACGGATGCCGGCGCATGGACCTCTTTCCCGTCACCCTGATGTACTGGCTCTACCGGCGGGATCTCCTGCGGTGGCCGGATGCGAACGGGAAGCCCTCGCTCAAGCTGGAGGAGATCGGCGCCGCCAATGACCTGTTTTCCAGCCCCTCGCACCAGGCGCTCGCAGACGTGGAGGCTGCGTTGAGGCTCACCCGCCTGCTTTTCAAGGACAGGCCCATGTGGCAGTATCTGGACGGCTGCTTCCGCAAGGAGGTCGACGCCCGGCGCATCGAGGAGCTGCCGGCGGCCTTTTCGAGCCCGGCGGGGGAGCACCGCCTCGCCCTCCTGGTGGCCGGGGAGCTCGGCACCCGCCAGCGGTTCCAGGCGCCCGTGGTCGCCCTCGGTGCTTCGATACCCTACCCCAAGCAGTCTCTTTGGCTGCGCCTGGATACGCCCGCCTTGCGGGCCTGCCGAGCGGAGACGATCCCGGAGAGCACCTGGGTGTTCCGCAAGCGCGCCGGCGAGCCCGGTATCCTCCTGCCGCCGATTGCACGCTACCTCGAGGCGCTCGAAGCCGATCGGCGGGAGGAGCTGGAGAAAAACCTGGCGTGGATCCGCTCGCAGCCGGCCCTGTTCGAAGCCATCGCCGGGCATCACCGCCGCTTCCGCTACCCGTTCATACCGGGGCTGGACCCGGATGCGGGCCTCTATCAGACGGGCTTCTGGTCGCGGGCGGACGAGGCCCTGTGCCGCGCCTTCCATGCCGCACCGGCCGCCGAGAAGGCGCTGCTGGCGGAACGCTTCGCCCATCCGGAGGCCGCCAACCTGGCCCGGCGGGTCCTCTTTCGCAACTTCGAAGAGGCGCTCAGCCCCGAGCTCATCCGCGCGCGTGAACTCCACATCCGGCGCATCTGCGACCCCGCCCCCATGAGCGACTTCAACGGCCGGCCGCGCACGACCCCGGCGGCCGCCGTGGCCGAGATCCTGCGGCTCAAGGCCGCCCCGGATCTGGACGAGGCCGGGCGGCGCATCCTCGATGAGCTCCATGACCATATCACCGGGCGGTTCGGCGGCCTCCCAACGGCCGCCGCCGACAGCTGACCTGCGGCCCCGCCGGATCCGGCCGCTGCCGAGTCAAGGACGATGCCCGCACCAGCCCCCTTCGCTCCCGAAACCTCAGGGCTCCGCCGCCGCTGGCGCCTGGCATGGATCGGTGCGGCCCCCTTCCTGGCCGCCGGGATGTGGCTCTGGCATGCAGCGGGGGGGATGGGTGCGGCCCTCCAGGGTGGTTTGCAAACCTCAGCGGTGATGGTGTATCTATGGGCCCGCACCCACCGGATGCTTGCGCTGAACCGCCGGCCGGGAGAGACCCGTCCGCGCCCGGGCCTCGGGGCGGCCACCATCACCACCCTGGTGCGGGCGGCCCTGATCGCCCTCCTCGCCGGGTTCATCTTCCAGCCCGCGCCCGACCCCATGAGCGCGGCCCCATGGATCCCGTGGCTGCCGGCCCTGATCTACCTGCTCGCCGTCATTCTCGATGGGGTCGACGGCGCCGTCGCGCGGGCGGCCGGGGAGGTCACCCTCCTGGGGGAGCGCCTCGACACCGAGGTCGACGCCCTGGGACTGCTCACCGCCTGCACGCTGGCGGTGTGGATCGGGCGGGCGCCGGCCGTTTACCTTGCGGCCGGCCTGGGATACTACCTTGCGCAGGCGGCGATCGGGCTGCGGCGGGCGCTCGGGTATCCGGTATTCCCGGTCGGCCCGCGGGCCGAAGCCCGCACGGCGGCCGGGTGCGCCATGGGTTTCGCCGTCGCGATCCTCACCCCGGCGTTCGGGCCGTCCGCTTTTTATCCGGCCGCCCTGGCGATCACCGCCGCGCTGGCGCTCGGTTTTATCAAGGACTGGCTGATCGCCTGCGGCCGGGCGACTCCGGAAGGACGACTGGTCCGCAGGAAGGCGGCCGCCGCCCAGGAGTTTGTCGAAAAACGGCTCCCGCTCGCCTTGAGGGCCTGCGTGGTGGCGGGGGTCCTCTTGCTCTGGGCGAACCACCCGGCGGATTCCGGGGGTCGCACGCTCTCAGGGCTCGAACAGGCCGTGCTCGGCGGAGGGGCTGTTTCGGCCGCACTCGGGGTTGCCGCCCGCTTGAGCGCCGTTGCGCTCTACCTGGCGGCGGCCGGCAGCCTTCCCGATCCCGGTGCCATCCTTGTTGCGGCCGGCGCCGCCCTGTTGATACTGACCGGAGCCGGGCGCCCGCGGCGATGGCAGCCGGAGGATCGGTGGTTCACCGGACGGGTCGGGGATCGCAAAGGATAGAACCGGTTTCATCACCCCGTCTGACGGCCGGGGGTCTCCGCCGCAACGGAACCCGCAACCGTGATTTGAGCTCTTGAAACCGGTTCCAGCGCAGATCGCCCCGAGGGGCTTATGAAACGAAAAGACCGCCCGCCGCCGGATCGAGAGGAAGCCGTCGGATCGTTGGAGGGTCTCCAGCGCGCACTCTCCGGTGCCGGCTGTTTCCGGCAGGCGCATCGCCGCCCGTTCGTGGTGCTGAGCTATGCGCAAAGCGTGGACGGCAGCATCGCCGGGCGCAACCGCGAACGGATCCGCCTGAGCAGCCCCGAATCGATGCGGGTCACCCACGGGATCCGCGCCTTGAGCGCCGGGATCCTGGTAGGGATCGGCACCGTTCTTGCCGATGATCCCCGCCTGGCGGCGTTCGACGGGGCCGGGCCCCAACCCCAGCCGGTGGTGCTCGACACCCACCTGAAAACGCCGCCCGCAGCCCGCCTGGTCGGGCGCAGGGATGCCCGGCCCTGGCTCATCCATCGCGACGACCTGCCCTCATCCCACGGCAGCCCGCTCCGGGAGGCGGGGGCGCACCCGATGCCCTGCGCACTGGGCCCCGACGGCCGCATCGACCTCGCCGCGCTCATGACCCTTTTCTGCGAGAAGCGAATCGACAGCCTCATGGTGGAGGGCGGAGCACGCGTGATCACCAGTTTTCTGCGCTCCCGGCTGGCCGATCTGCTGGTGGTGACGCTCAGTCCGCAGTTCATCGGCGGGCTGCCGGTGCTCGAGGTTCCGGATTCAGGGGACAGCCTCCGCACCCGGCTCAAAGAGGTCCGGTATCAGCCGGCCGGACCGGACATGATCCTGTGGGCCCGGCCGGACTGGGGGGACCCTTGAAACGAAGGTCCATCCTCTTCCAGGCCCCCGGCCGGGTGGAGACCGTTCACGAGCCCCTTCCCGCGCCGG
>JALOOS010000168.1 GCA_025454275.1 Desulfobacterales bacterium
AGGCCGGTGCTTGACACCCTATGCGCGGTTCTCTATGCTGACAGAACGAGTCGGCCGGTATGAACGCTTCCCCCGCACATCAACCTCCGTCGCCCCGGGTGTCACTGATCGCCGCCATGGCCGTGAACCGCGTGATCGGGCGGGCCGGCGCCATCCCCTGGAAGGTGCCGGGGGAACAGCTGTTTTTCAAACGCACCACCCTCGGGCATACCGTGATCATGGGGCGCAAGACCTTCGAGAGCATCGGCCGGGCGCTCCCCGGCCGCACCAACATCGTGATCAGCCGCCGGACGGATCTCCGGCCCGAGGGCTGCCTCACGGCTCAGAGCCTGAAGGAGGCCCTGGCCTTATGCCCGGCCGGGGAGGAGGAGGCCTTCATCATCGGCGGCGGGCAGCTCTACCAGGCGGCGTTTCCCATCACCGACCGCATCTACCTGACGGTGATCCCGGTGACCGTCGAGGGGGATGCCTTCTTCCCGGAGATACCGGCGGCGGACTTCGCGGTCACCTCCGTGGAGCATGTCCCCGGTCCCCAACCCTATGATATCTTTATTTACGACCGCCTGCGCCGGCCGCCGGCATGGAGGCAGACATGAACCCCACCCCCCTGCCTTACGGCCTGGACAAAAAGGGCGCTTGCCGCTAAGGTGACCCCGGTTCGTTCACTTTCCCCACGACCTGGAAGGGCAGGGTATGATCTACATCGGCAAATTTCTCCACACCACCAGCCAGCAGGAAAAAGAGGAGTTTCGGCGCCGTCATGGCGAATTCAACCTGATCGTGGCGGCGGCGGACAAGCAGGAGGCCCTTGAAAAGTTCAAGCAGCGCATCGGGGAGGCGCGCGACGCCTCCGACCTGTTCGAGGGCCAGGCCACCATCTACCTGCTGCATGTCCTGGAAATGGCGGATATTCCCGGGAGCCGGGCGCGGATGTTCGACTATCAGTCCGTTGCCGGCGACCCGGTCATGCCCGTCATCAGCTGTCAGGCCCCGGCCGGGGAGAACGACGGCTGCCGCATCCTCGACTGGCAGAACAACCGCCCCGGCGTGGACGGCCAGGCCGCCCAACCCTTCATGCAGTTCGGCCGCTGAACCGGCCGTTCCCATTCACTCGCAAGCGGAGGTCTACATGAGCACTATCAGGCGTGCTGTACTCATCGGAGTGGCGCTCCTCATCGCGGCTTTCCCCGCCCTGGCACAGGAGATCACGATTGCGCTGGGTTCGGAGCCGACCACCCTCGATCCCCAGATCCGCGAGGACGGGGGCGAGCGGGCGGTCAACGACAATGTGTACGAAACGCTCATGGCGCGCTCGGCGGATGGCCGGCTCGTCCCGGGGCTGGCGGCCGCCGAGCCCCGGCTGGTGGACCCGAAGAGCTGGGAGGTGAAACTGCGGCCCGGGATCCGTTTCCACAACGGGGAGGCCTTCAACGCCGATGCGGTGGTCCACAGCATCCGGCGGATCATGGACCCGGCCTTCAAGTCCGAGCAGATATCCTTTTTCTCCACCATCAAGGGCGCCCGGAAAGTAGACGACCTCACCGTTGAGATCGCCACCGACGGCCCGGACCCCATTCTGCCGGCCCGCCTCTACTGGATGAAGATGGTCCCCCCCGTCCATTCCAAGGACCCGAAATTCGCCGAAACCCCGGTGGGCACCGGACCCTACAAGTTCACGCGCTGGAGCCGCGGCCAGAGCGTCGTTCTCGAGGCCAACCCCGGCTACTGGGGCCCCCAGCCCTCGATCCGGAAGGTCACCTACCGCTTCGTCTCGGATCCCGGCACCCGTCTGGCCGGGCTGATGGCCGGGGAGTTCGACCTGATCACGAACCTGCTGCCCGAGTTCACACGCAAAGTGCCGCAGGCCATCCACATTCTCGGCCTGGAGCACCCGATCATCATCCTCAACGCCGACGGCGGCCCGACCAAGGATGTCCGGGTGCGCCAGGCGCTGAATTGCGCGGTGGACAAGAAGGCCCTGGCGGAGGGGCTCTACGAGGGCTTCGCGCAGGTGGCCCAGGGGCAGCTGCTCAGCCCCTCCTTCTTCGGCTTCAACAAGGCGGTGGGCCCTTATCCATACGACCCCGAGAAGGCCAAGGCCCTCTTGAAGGAGGCCGGCGCTCTGGGGGCTTCGATCGAAGTGGTCGGAACCGCCGGCCGCTGGCTCAAGGACCGCGACATGGTCGAGGCCGTGGCCGGCTACTGGGAGGCGGTGGGGCTCAAACCCAAGGTGAGGATCTTCGAGTTCAACGAATATCTCAACCGGCTCTTCGACCGCAAGACACGGGCCGATGCGATCTTCGTCGTGAGCTCCAACGAGCTCATGGACGCCGACAAGAGCTTCTCGGCCTACTACAAGGCCGGCGGGGTGGGCTCCTCCAACACCGATGCCGCCCTCGCGGCCATGATCGACTCCGCCCGGAGCGAGACCGACACGGCCAAGCGCACCGCCCTCTACCATCAGGCGGTCAAGCACGCCTTCGATCAGGCTTACTTCGTGTGGCTGCTGAACATCGAGGACATCTACGGTCTCAGCAAGCGTCTCGTCTGGACCGGCCGCGTCGACGCCAAGATGCTGGTTTCGGAGATGAAGGTGAAATGAACCCCGACCCCTCTCTCCCATGGGCCGCTACTTTCTGAGGCGCCTGCTCCAGGGCATCGTGGTGGTCTTCGGGGTCACGGTGCTGGTTTTTGTCGTAACCCGGCTGGTGGGCGATCCCGTCAAGGTGATGCTGCCGCTCGAAGCCACGGCCGAGCAGCGGGCCGAATTCGAGCGGCAGCTCGGCCTGGATCGCCCGATCGCGGTGCAGTTCGTCGACTTCATGGGGGGCTTGACCCGCCTCGACTTCGGCGACTCCCTCTGGCAGCGGCGGCCGGCCATGACCATCGTCTTCGAGAAGCTGCCGCTGACCCTGCAGCTCGCCTTCCTGGGGGTGGGCCTGGCGCTGATCCTCTCGATCCCGCTCGGCATCCTGGCGGCCCTGCGCCCCGGTGGGGTTGCCGACCGCAGCACCGTTTTCCTGAGCCTCATCGGGCTGTCGGTGCCCCAGTTCTGGCTGGGGCTGCTCCTGATCGTGGTCCTGGCGGTTCGGCTCCAGTGGCTGCCGACCTCCGGCATCGGCACCCCGGCCCATCTCCTGCTGCCCGTCGTCACCATGGCGCTGCCCGCCCTGGCGCGGCTGGTGATGATCGTGCGCTCCTCCATGATCGACGAGCTCAACCAGCAGTACGTCAAGACCTGCTTCGCCAAGGGACTCTCCTTCCGCCGCGTCGTCGGAGTGCACGCCCTGCGCAACGCCGCCCTGCCGGTTGTCACCCTCTGCGGCTGGGAGCTGATCCGCGCCGTGGCGGGCTACTCGGTGGTGGTGGAGACCGTCTTCGCCTGGCCGGGTCTCGGCCTCACCGCGATCCAGGCCCTCGAGCGGGACGACCTCATCCTGCTGCAGGCCATTGTCTTCATCGTCGCCATCCTCGTGGTGGTGATCAACATCCTGATGGACCTGGTCTACAAGGCCATCGACCCGCGTCTCGAGCTGGCATGAAAACGGCCGCCGCCTCTCCCGAGCCCCGCCCGCGCCGCTTCACCTCCCTCCAGGGCCTCTGCGGCGAGCTCTGGCGGGACAAGGCCGGGTTTCTCGGGGTGGCGATGATGGCCGCGCTGCTCTTCATGGCGGCCGCCGCCCCGCTCCTGGCCCCGCACCCGCCTGCGGCACAGGACCTGCGGGCCCGCCTCGTTCCGCCGGCCTGGGAGGAGGGGGGCAGCCGCAAGCACCTGCTCGGCACCGACCACCTGGGCCGGGATGTGCTCTCGCGGGTGATCTACGGCGCGCGGGTCTCCCTGGCCGTGGGGGCCGCGGTGGTGCTGCTGGCCGGAAGCTTCGGCGTGGTGCTGGGGCTGTTGGCGGGCTACCGCGGCGGCCGCACCGACAGCCTCATCATGCGTTGGATCGACACCCAGGTGGCCTTTCCCGGGCTGCTGATCGCCCTGATCATCCTGGCCGTCATCGGCCCGAGCATGCTGACCGTGATCCTGGTGCTCGCCTTCAACGGCTGGATGGTCTACGGCCGCATGACCCGGGGCCTGGTGCTATCGGTGCGCCAGACCGCCTACGTGGAGGCGGCCGAAATGGTCGGCTGCAGCGCGGCCCGGGTGCTGTTCCGGCATATTCTGCCCAACCTCACCTCCCCGCTCCTGACCCTGGCGATACTGGAGTTCGCGCGCATCGTGCTGGCGGAGGCCGCCCTCTCGTTCCTCGGCATGGGGATCCAGCCGCCGGCCACCTCCTGGGGGCTCGATGTGGCCGCGGGCAAGAACTACATGTTCCGCGCCTGGTGGCTGGTCACCTTCCCGGGCATCGCGATCTCGGTCACCGTCCTCGCCATCAACCTGGTGGCGAGCTGGCTGCGGCTGATCTCCGACCCCCAGGAGCGCGAAAAGCAGTTCGCCCGCCAGATGCGGGCCCTGAGCGCGCGGAAGCGGCCGGAGGCGGCGACCCCATGAGCCGCAGCGCCGATCCCCTCCTGCTCGAAATCGAGAACCTGGTCGTCCATTTCACGACCCGCCACGGGGTCGTCCAGGGCGTGCGCGGGGTCAACCTGCAGGTGGCCGCCGGCGAGACCCTCGGGATCGTCGGCGAGTCGGGCTCCGGCAAGAGCGTCACGGTGCAGGCGGTGATGGGGCTGATCAACGTGCCCGGCGAGATCGTGGGCGGAGATATCCGGAGGGCCGGGCGCTCCTCGAGGCCGTCCGGGGGCGGGAGATCGCCATGATCTTCCAGGACCCGATGACCTCGCTCGACCCGCTCTTCCGCATCGGCACCCAGATCACCGAGGTGCTGCGGCGTCACCTGGGCATGGGCCGGAGGCAGGCCCGGCAGCGGGCGATCGAGCTCCTCGAGCTGGTGGACATCGGCGCCCCGGAGAAACGGCTGGACCAGTTCCCCGGCGAGCTCTCCGGCGGGATGCGCCAGCGGGTGATGATCGCCGCCGCCCTGGCCTGCGAGCCTGAACTGCTCATCGCCGACGAGCCGACGACGGCGCTCGATGTGACCATCCAGGCCCAGATCCTGGAGCTTCTCGCCGGGCTGCAGGAGCGGCTGAAACTCTCGGTCATCATGATCACCCACGATCTCGGCGTCATCGCCCAGATGTGCCACCGCGTGGCGGTGATGTACGCCGGCCGGATCGCGGAGGTGGGGCTCGCCGAGGATGTCTTCGAAAACCCGGTCCACCCTTACACCCAGGGGCTGCTCCGGGCGACCCCCCGGCCGGATGAGGTTGTCGAGCGGATGGTCGCGATCGACGGGATGCCTCCCAACCTGATCGCGCCCCCGTCCGGCTGCGCCTTTGCCGCCCGCTGCCGCTCCGCTCGGGAGTGCTGCGGCCTGCCGCCGGAGCTGACCCCCTGCGGCGACGACCGCCTGGTCTCCTGTTGGTGCGCCGGACAGCAGCAGCCGGGGTAAGCGCGGAGCAGACCGGGAAAACCCGCCCAGGGAGAGAGGCTATCGCCTATGGCTGAATCAGAGGCAACCGCGGCCGCGACCGACGCCGCCCTCGTCCGGGTGGAGGGGCTGTCTGTGCGCTTCGATGCCGGCCGGAGCGGGTTCTGGGGGCAGCACCGCCGTGTCGTGCATGCGGTGGAGGGAGTCTCCCTGCACATCCCGCCCGGGGAAACCCTGGGGCTGGTCGGTGAGTCGGGCTCGGGCAAGAGCACCACCGGCCGGGCGATCTTGAGGCGGGTGCCGGCCGCCGCCGGGCGCATCCTCTTCCGAGGGCGCGACATCACCACGATCGGCCGGGAAGAGCTCCGGCCCCTGCGCCGCCACATGCAGCTCGTCTTTCAGGACCCTTATGCCAGCCTGAACCCGCGCATGCGGATCGCCGACATCGTGGCCGAGCCGCTGGTCGTCCATGGTCTGGCGGCGACCCGGCGGGAGGCGGCGCAGCGGGTGGGGGAGCTTCTCGAGCGCGTCGGGCTTCCGCCCGATGCCGGGCGGCGCTACCCGCATGCCTTCAGCGGCGGCCAGCGCCAGCGGGTGGGAATCGCCCGGGCGCTCGCCCTCAACCCCGAGTTCATCGTGGCCGACGAGCCGGTCTCGGCCCTGGACGTCTCGATCCGCGCCCAGATCGTGAACCTGATGCAGGACCTGCAGCGGGACCTGGGGCTGGCCTACCTCTTCATCGCCCACGATCTCGCCGTTGTGCGCCACATTTCACACCGCGTCGCCATCATGTACGCCGGCAAGATCGTCGAGGTCGCCGGCCGCGACGCGCTCTACCGCCGGCCGCTCCACCCCTACACCCAGGCCCTGCTCTCGGCGGTGCCCGTACCGGACCCGAAGCTCCAGCGCACCCGCCGGCGGATCACCTACGGCGGCGAGCCGCCGAACCCCCTGGACCCGCCCCCGGGCTGCCGCTTCCAGGGCCGCTGCCCGCACCGCACCGGCCAGTGCCGGATCCAGGACCCGCCGCTCGAGGCGCGGGGGGAGGGGCATGCGGTGGCCTGCTGGAACACCTGATGACTGCGCCGGAATTTCTGCGTTGCGCTTCGTGCCGCACTCGCTGCGGTCCCGCCGGGGCGGGATACGCCTCGCTCGGCGGCCACTCGCGCGCCTTGAACTTGGGCTTCGTGCGCAGTCATCGTCTTGAGCGGGGCAGGATCCGGAGCGCCAGGGACCCAAAGAGGGAGACTGCGCAGGAAGCCCAATGAATCCCGCCGCCGGCGGGATTCATTCAAGGGTGGGATGAAGAAACCCGCCCCGCGCGCGGGAGTGTTCCTCTGGCCGACCGGCCGACGGGATAGACAGGCCGACGGGACCGACGGAATCCGTTCAGCGCGCGGCAAAAACGCC
>JALOOS010000169.1 GCA_025454275.1 Desulfobacterales bacterium
ACCCCCTTGATGCCGAAAAGGACGGTGTGCTTGAGCGAGAGAATGTCCGGGCTTTCGGCCGGGTAGGATTTCAGCCCCAGGGGCTCGGCCTGTTTCACCAGCTCCTCCACCGTGGATCGAGGCGTGAAGCGGGAGGCGTCGCCGGGGAAATCGAGCCTGCCGCCGGCGGCCTTGACCTTGGTCTTCAGCCTTTCGCGCAATGCGGCCGCCTGGTGGATCAGATCGACGAACCGCGCCGGGTCGAAATCGACGTTGGTGAGGGTCGAGAAGGCGGCCTTGACGGTGAAGCGGTTCACCTCCGGGTCGGACACCCCTCTCGCGCGGCCGGCCGCCGCCACCTGGGAGAGCCCCATGAGCGCATAAAGGAGAAGATCCTGGAGCGCGGCCACCTCGGGCTGCTTGCCGCACACCCCCAGTACCGTGCAGCCGGTGCCTTTGGCGGTCTGTTCGCATTGATAGCAAAACATGGGCAACCTCCTTTCCTGTTACGGGTTTGATGCAGGGTTGTCCTTACCGGTAACCGATCCGGTATCGAAATGCATTGATCCAAGTCAAATGCCTTTGCGACCTCCGGAGTCGCCCCACTCCGCTATCAACTTCCGCACCTGGAGAAGCCGCCGGTCGCGCTCCCGCAGGAGCTCCTTCAGATCGCGATCGCTCCAGTCGAAAAATCCGCGGCCCGTTTTGACCCCGTAGTGCCCCTCCTCGACCAAACGTTCGAGGGTCGGCGAGAGGTCGCTGCCGGAGGCCAGGTGGATGGGCTCGCCTTTGATGTTGTTGAGGGTCGCATCCAGACCGGCGAAGTCGTAGCGCGCCACCACCCCCATCACCGGAAGGCGGATGGCGAGGCTCGCCTTGGCCGCCCGGTCGATTTCGGCCGGATCCGCTACGCCGGCATCGATAAGATGGAACAGCTCCCGGCCGAGGGCGCGCTGGAGGCGGTTGATGATGAACCCGGGAATGTATTTTTTCATTCGGATGCAGGTCATCCCCATCCGTTCCAGGACCTCGATGACGCGCCCCATCGCCGCCCTCCCGGTGCGGGGCCCGGGGACCATCTCCACGAGCGGAACGATATAGGGTGGATTGTAGAAGTGCGCGATCAGAAGCCGCGGCTGCAGCTCTTCCGGCGCGAGGGAAAAGACATCCATGTAGGAGGTGGTGCTGGCGACCAAGGTCTCCGGTCCGATCGAACGGCCCATCTCCTGAAAGAGACGCCGCTTGGCCTCGGCCTTTTCCACGATGGCTTCCACGACCAAGTCCGCCCCCGGAAGTCCTTCAGCCGGGTCCCGCAGGGGGGTGATTCGGCGGAGGACGGTCCCGGAGTCCACTGCGTCGTCCCGGTGAAGCTCGAGTCCTTCGAGGTGGGATTGGATCAGCTCCATGGCCAGGCGGAGGCGGTCTGCGTCGAGATCCACCAGCCGCACCTCATGGCCCCCCAGGGCGAAGACAAGGCCGATGCCATGACCCATGGTCCCGGCCCCGACAACGGCCACCCGGTTGAGATCCGCTGCCATCCTGCCTCCTTGATTGTGGGAGTTGGATTCCTCTGTTTGGGATGGCACTTTCGACCGGGTGTGTCAACGCCGCCTCCATCCGGCGCAGGTGAGCTCTGATTTAGAAGTTGATCCAGCGGGGATATTTTGCCATAGAGTGCGATTTCAGACTCCATTTAAACCCGACATCAAGGACATGTCTATGCCAGTGGGACCGATCAAGCAGCACCTGCTCGCCGCCATCGACGCGGCCTGCCGTGCGGCCTACGACCACGCCCCGGAGGGGCTTGCGATCGACTTTCCGCCCGACCTGCAGCTGGGTCACTTCGCCGCGGGGTGCTTTCCGCTGTCGAAGACCCTGCGCCGAAGCCCGGCCGACATCGCCCGGACCCTCGCCGCGGCCATCGGCCCGGACGATCTCATTGCCGGCGCCGCCGCGGCCGGACCCTACATCAACTTCACGCTTCGCCCCGGGCGACTTTTCGGGGAGGCGATCGCAGCCATCCTCTCCGCCGGCGGGTCCTACGGGGACTCGGCAGCGGGCGCGGAGCGGCGCGTGATGGTGGAGTACCTTTCCCCCAACACCAACAAGCCCCTGCACCTCGGGCACCTGCGCAACGCCGCCCTGGGGATTGCCGTGTCGCGCATGCTCGCCGCCGCCGGCCACCCGGTGGTCAAATCGATCCTCATCAACGACCGCGGGGTTCACATCTGCAAGAGCATGCTCGCCTGGGAGCGCTTCGCCGGCGGCGCCACCCCGCACTCCGAGGGCCTCAAAGGGGATCATTTCGTCGGCCGCTGGTACGTGCGCTATGCGATCGAGTCCGAAAAAGACCCCTCGCTCGAGCAGGGCACCCAGGCGATGCTTCGCCGTTGGGAGGAGGGCGACCCCGCGACGATCGACCTCTGGAAGCGGATGAACCGGTGGGTCTACGACGGGTTTGCCGAAACCTACCGGCGCTTCGGGATGGACTTTGACGTCTTCTACTACGAGTCGGACACCTACCGCCTCGGCAAGGACGTCATCGCCGGGGGGCTCGCCCAGGGGGTCTTCGGCACCGATGAGCGCGGCAACACGGTTTTCCACCTGCCCGAGAAGCCCTTCGGCCGCGAGAAGGACGGGGCGCTCAAGAAGGTGACCGTGCTGCGGCCGGACGGGACGAGCCTCTACATCACCCAGGACATCGGCACGGCGATCCTGAAAGTGACCGAGCATGACCTGCATTCGTCGGTCTACGTGGTCGGCAGCGAGCAGGAGCACCATTTCAAATGCCTCTTCGCGATCCTGGCTGCGCTCGGGTACGCCTGGGCGCCCAACTGCCACCACCTCTCCTACGGCATGGTCTACCTGCCCGAGGGCAAAATGAAGTCGCGCGAGGGCAAGGTGGTGGACGCCGACGACCTCATCGCCGGCATGCAGGAGCTGGCCGAGGAGGAGATCCGCCGCCGCGACCCGGAAAAACGCCTCTCTGCGGAGGAGATCCGGCACCGGGCCGAGGTGATCGGGGTCGGCGCGATCAAGTACTATCTGCTGCGCGTGCGCCCCACCCAGAGCATCAACTTCGACCCGGCCGAGTCCATCTCCTTCGACGGGTTCACCGGGCCCTACTGCCAGTACGCCTATGCGCGCATCTTCGGGATCCTGGAGAAGGCCGGCGGCCGCGGGCTGTCGGCCGGGGGGGCGGATTTCGGGCTTCTCGGAAATCCCGAGGAGCTCCTGCTGCTCAAGATGCTGATCCAGTTTCCCGCCGAGGTCGCGAGCGGGGTGGCCGAGTACAACCCTTCGCGGGTCGCCGTGCACGTCTTCAACACCGCCAAGGCCTTCAACCAGTTCTACAACAAGCACGCCGTGATCCAGGCCGAGAGCCCCGCACTCGCCGCCGCCCGCCTCGCCCTGATCCGCGCCACAGCCGCCGTTCTGAAGCGGGGCCTGGAGCTGCTCGGGATCGGGGTGCTCGAAAATATGTAGAAGCGGATTCCGGATCAAAAATCGCTTGACAGGGTTTGTTCCTGTCATTTAATATATATATGAATTTGATTAACTATATAATTTTTATATATAAAAAATTCTAGATATAATTCACTCACGATCGTATTTCGACCCTGGTCCCCCTTCGACAGGGTCTGCCGGCGACTGACTCCGGAGGCAGCCGTCAATGAGAGTGCCCATCGACATTTCACGATTCCAAAAAGACTTTGAGGAGATGTCACAGATCGGGCGCACGGCCGAGGGCGGGGCCAGCCGCCTGGCATTTTCAGCGGCGGATCGAGCCGCCCGGGAATGGGTGGAAGCCAGGATGCGCGCCGCCGGCCTGGAGATCTTCATGGACCCGGCGGGAAACCTTCATGGGCGCCGGGCGGGAGCCGATCCCGCGCCGCCCGTGGCGACCGGTTCGCACTCCGACAGCGTCGCCAACGGGGGTCATTTCGACGGCGTCGTCGGGCTGCTGGGCTCCATCGAGGTGATGCGCGCTCTGAACGACTTGAACGTGGCCACACGCCGCCCCCTCGAAGTGGTCTGCTTCCTGGCCGAAGAGCCGAACAGCTTCGGGTTGAGCTGCTTTGGCAGCCGCGCCCTGAGCGGGCAATTGGACCGTTCGCTGCTGCTAGGCCGAAGGGACCCAAGCGGCCGGACCCTGGCGGACGCCCTGGCGTCGCTCGGCGTGTCCCCGGAGGGAGTGGCCCGGCTGAACCCCGATGACTTTCGTTGCCATGCTTTCGTGGAAATTCATGTCGAGCAAGGCAAGACGCTCGATGGTTTGAAAATCCCCCTGGGCTTGGTCACCGATATCGTCGGTGCCTACCGCTACCGGGTCCGGTTCACGGGCCAGGCCGACCACTCCGGGGGCACCCCCATGGACCAGCGCCGCGATTCCCTGGCCGCGGCGGCCGAAGGCATATTGGCCGTCGAACGCATCTGCCGCAAGTACCAGGGGCAGGATATCGTCGGAACGGTGGGCGTTATCCAGGCACGACCCGGGATGATCAACGTCATTCCCGGGGAATGCGACATCATCATCGAAGTCAGGGGACGCGCCCATTTCCCCAAATCCACCCCGGTGGCCGAAATCAGGGATGCGCTCCGGGAGATCTCCCAACGGCGCAACGTGGAGGTCGGGGTCGAAACCCTCATGGAAGACGAATCGCAGCCGGTTTCGCCGCACGTCTTAAAGGTGCT
>JALOOS010000170.1 GCA_025454275.1 Desulfobacterales bacterium
CCGAGCAGTCCGGCGAAGGTCAACAGGGCCAGGAGCCCCAGGTTGAAGCGCGGGGAGCCTCCCTCGACCAGCCGCCGTGCCAGAGCCGGGACGAACAGACCGATCGCGGCCATGGCCGATCCGAGCAGACCGAAGGCCGCATCCGGCAGGTGGATGAGCCGGTAGTACTGGCTGACCAGGGTCACCGCCATGCGGATGCAGCCATCGAACACGAGCCCGGCCAGGATGATCGTCAGCACCACCGGGCTCTTCAGGATCCAGCGGCCGGCCCCGGCGATCAAAGCGAAGGCCCGGGCCGCCGACCTCCCGCAGCCTTTCCCCCTCTCGCCGGGGCATTCGGTCCCCTCCGGCCCCACCTCGCGCATGCGCAGGGCGGTTGCCAGCGTCATGACCGCCATCCCCAGGGTCAGGTAGACGGGGAAACGAAGGGTGGTGGCGGCGCTGACCGAAAAGGGCAACCCCGCCCAGGCGAGGACCCTGCCGACCAGGTTCGGGTCGTAGACCGCCGCCCCCAGGCTCATGGCCACGATGTAACCGGCCGACTGAACCTTGATCTGTCGCTCCAGCACCCGGCCCCAGGCGCTGCTCATTCCCGCCTTGGCCAGCGAATCGTAGGCCAGGGCCTCGTCCGCCCCGCTGGCAGATGCCTCCGCGGCGCCGCTTAGAATGCGGTTCAGAAGGAAGACGCCGAAGAGCAGCTCCGGGTCCCCCCGCGGCACGAAGGCGAGCAGCCCCATCTCCACCACCATCAGCGCCCCGGCCAGGACCAGGAGGTTCCTGCGGCCCAGGGCGTCGGCCAGGGCGCCCGAGGGGACCTCCAGCAGGACGATGGTCGCCGCCCAGGCGGCGTTCAGCAGGGCGAACTGCTCGAGGCTCAATCCGAAATCGAGAAAGAGCACGGTGAAGACCGGGTAATAGAAACGGGCGTTGAAGAAGAGCCGGAACCGGATGAACAGGCGCACGTTGCGAACCGCAAAAGGGGCGGCGAAGGGGTCGGGGCTCATTCCGGGCTCACCTGGATCTGGCGTTTTGGACCGATTGCTGGTAGATTATAGCACTATTAGCAGAGTTCGCCCTATCTTTCGCGTCAATATATTGATCAAGGCAGGCTGAATGCGCAACGGTACGAACGGTTACAACGCCGCCGACCTCGAGGTCCTGAAGGGGCTCGAGCCCGTCAAGCGGCGGCCGGGCATGTACACCGACACCACCCGGCCCAACCACCTCGCCCAGGAGGTGATCGACAATGCCGTGGACGAGGCGATTGCCGGTTATGCCGACCGGATCGAGGTGGCCCTTTTCAAAGACGGCTCGCTCCAGGTGATCGACAACGGCCGGGGCATGCCGGTCGACACCCATCCGGAGGAAAAGGTCTCCGGGGTCGAGGTGATCATGACCCGGCTGCATGCCGGGGCCAAATTCGGCCACAAGAACTACCGTTTCTCCGGCGGTCTGCACGGGGTCGGGGTCTCCGTGGTCAATGCCCTCTCCGAACGGCTCGAGGTCGAGATCCGCCGCAACGGGCTCGTTTACCGGATGGGGTTTGCGGCCGGCAAGAAGGCCGCCGAGCTCAAGACCACCGGCAAGGCGAAAAAGTCCGAAACCGGGACGACGGTCCGCTTCTGGCCGGACGGCCGTTATTTCGAGACCACCAAATTCTCGGTGAGCCGCCTGCGGCACACCCTGCGGGCCAAGGCGGTGCTCTGCCCGCGGCTTACGGTCGCTTTTCTCGACGAGGCGAGCGGGAAGAGCGACAGCTGGTATTTCGAAGACGGCCTGAAGGACTATCTCGCCGACAGCGTCCGGGAGTTCGTGCGCCTCCCCGAGGAGCCGTTCGTCGGCCACCGCGAAGGCCCGGAGGAGTCCGTCAGCTGGGCGGCCCTCTGGCTGCCCGAGGGCGGGGAGGGGATCGCCGAGAGCTACGCGAACCTCATCCCGACCCCCCAGGGCGGCACCCACGTGGTCGGGTTCCGCACCGGGCTTCTCGCCGCGCTGCGGGATTTCGGGGAGTTCCGGGGCTTCATCCCGCGGGGGGTCAAGCTCACCCCCGAGGACGTCTGGGAGCGCTGCAGCTACATCCTTTCGGTCAAGCTATCCGACCTGCAGTTTTCCGGGCAGACCAAGGAGCGGCTCTCCTCCCGGGAGTGCACCGGGTTCATTGCGAGCGTGGTGCAGGATGCCTTTTCGCACTGGCTCAACCAGAACCCGGAAGCGGCCCAGCGCCTGTGCGAGATGGCCATCGAAAACGCCCGCCGGCGCCTGAAGGAGGCCGCCAAGGTCGTGCGCCGCAAGACCGGCGCGGGACCGGCCCTGCCCGGGAAGCTCACCGACTGCATCTCCCAGAACCCCGCGGAAAGCGAGCTCTTCCTGGTGGAGGGCGATTCGGCCGGCGGCTCCGCCAAGCAGGCCCGGGACAAGAACACCCAGGCCGTGCTGCCGCTCAGGGGCAAGATCCTGAACGCCTGGGAGGAGGAGGCCGGGTCGATCCTCCAGTCCCGCGAAATCCACGATATTTCGGTCGCCATCGGCGTCGACCCCGGCTCGGACGATCTCTCGGGGCTGCGCTACGGCAAGAACATCATCCTGGCCGACGCCGACTCGGACGGCCTGCACATCGCCACCCTGCTGTGCGGCCTGTTTTTAAAACATTTCCGGCCGCTCGTGGCGGCCGGGAAGATCTACGTGGCCATGCCCCCGCTCTACCGGATCGACCAGGGACCGAAGGTGTACTACGCCCTGGACGATTCCGAAAAGAACGCCGTCATGAAGCGCCTGAGCGCCGACGGCCGCAAAGGCAAGATCAACGTCCAGCGGTTCAAAGGGCTGGGCGAGATGAACCCGCTCCAGCTGCGCGAGACCACCATGCACCCCGAGACGCGGCGGCTGGTGCGCCTGACCCTGCCGCAAGAGGACACGAGCACCGAGGTGCTGGACATGCTCCTCTCGAAAAAACGGGTGAAGGACCGCAAGCGCTGGCTCGAAGAGGAAGGGGACCGGGCAGAGGGCGCTCTGCTCTAAAATCGGAGTGAGTTGCAATGGTACGTTCGAAAGCCCTGCAGATTGAAAGCGTCGAGCAGCTGCCGCTTTCCGAATTCGTCCGGCCCGCCTACCTGAACTATGCGATGTACGTCATCATGGACCGGGCGCTGCCCTTCATCGGCGATGGGTTGAAGCCCGTCCAGCGCCGCATCGTCTATGCCATGAGCGAGCTCGGCCTGCGGGCGAGCGCGAAATACAAGAAATCGGCCCGCACGGTCGGCGATGTGCTCGGCAAGTACCACCCCCACGGCGACAGCGCCTGCTACGAAGCCATGGTGCTGATGGCCCAGCCCTTCTCCTACCGCTACCCTCTCGTCGACGGCCAGGGCAACTGGGGCTCGACCGACAACCCCAAGGACTTCGCGGCCATGCGCTACACCGAGGCGCGGCTGTCCGGCTACGCCGACATGCTGCTCGCCGAAGTCGAGATGGGCACGACCGCGTGGGTCCCCAATTTCGACGGCACGCTGAAGGAGCCGGTGGCCCTGCCGGCCCGGCTGCCCAACATCCTGTTGAACGGCGCGACCGGGATTGCGGTCGGCATGACGACCGAAATCCCGCCCCACAACATCGGCGAGGTGACGGCGGCTTTGATCCACCTGATCGACCACCCCACGGCGGGGATCGCGGAGCTCTGCGCCCGCATCAGCGGGCCCGACTTCCCGACCGGCGCCGAGCTGATCACCCCGGCCGCGGAGATCCGCGAGGCCTACCGCACCGGGCAGGGCAGCCTGCGCCTGCGCGCCACCTACGAGGCGGACAACGGGGACATCATCATCACGGCCCTGCCCTACCAGGTCTCCCCGGCCCGGATCATCGAGCAGATCGCCGCCATGATGCAGGCGAAGAAGCTTCCCATGGTGGCCGACATCCGCGATGAGTCCGACCACGAAGACCCCATCCGGCTGCGCATCATCCCGCGCTCCAACCGCGTGGACAAGGAGGTGCTGATGAGCCATCTCCTCGCCACCACCGAGCTCGAGAAAAGCTACCGGCTCAATCTCAACGTGATCGGGCTGAACCGCCGGCCCCAGACCCTGGGGTTGGCGGCGCTCCTGGTCCAGTGGCTCGAGTTCCGCAAGGAGACGGTGCTGAAGCGGCTGCGCCATCGACTGGAGCAGATCAACGAGCGGCTGCATATCCTGGAGGGGCTCCTCATCGTCTTCCTGCACCTGGACGAGGTGATCCGCATCATCCGCGCGAGCGAGGATCCCGCGCAGGAGCTCATGCGCCGGTTCCGCCTGAGCGAGATCCAGGTGGAGGCGATCCTGCAGATCCGCCTGCGGCAGCTCGCCCGGCTGGAGGAGATCAAGCTCAAGGCCGAGAAGAAGGAGCTCGAGACCGAAAAGCGCGAGATCGAGGCGGTCCTCGGCTCGGAGCGCAAACTCAAGTCCCTGATCAAGCGCGAGCTTGCCGCCGACGCCGAAAAATTCGGCGACCTCCGCCGGACCAAGATCATCCAACGCTCCGAAGCCCAGGCCATCAAGGAGAAAGACCTCGCGCCCGCGGACCCGGTGACCGTGATCCTCTCCGCCAACGGCTGGGTCCGGGCCGCCAAGGGCCACGACCTCGACCCCGCGAGCCTGGCCTACAAGCCCGGGGATGCC
>JALOOS010000171.1 GCA_025454275.1 Desulfobacterales bacterium
TAATACGAATTGAGGCCTTCGATGACCGGTTGATACCTTGGTTTGACGAACATCGGCCCTTCCTCGTAGAGAAAAATTCCCTCTCTCCGGCCGGATCCGGAAGCCGGCAGGTGCATTAATCTTTTTGGGAACAGTTCTTATAAATTTTACTAACTTAGCTTGATAAACGTATCGGCCGGACATGGTAAAAACTTAAGGGCCGTTGTGCGGGCGGCCTTGAACCGGGTGCGCCGGCAAGGAGGTGAGCGGCCGGTATCGTCCACGAACGCCGGCAATCGTTATAAGGTCCGGTTGTTGGATGCACGATGAGATTTGAACTCATGACCCCTACCGTGTCAGGGTAGTGCTCTCCCCCTGAGCTACGTGCCTATCGTAAAAAATTTTTCTAACACTGCAGATGGTGGCTGTCAAGCCTATTTGCCGGTGTTCGGCGGTGGTCCGTCGTTCTTTCGGGAGCTGTTCCCAAGCCCGGACTGCAATATGTGGAGCCCCACATAGGTATAATGCAGTACCGTGATGGCGGCTGTGCCCCAGAAAAGGGACTGTTTCGCCGGATCGGCCCAGTCCGCTTGGAGGTTCAGAAGGGTGAATGCGATCGTAATGACCTGCAAGGCGGTGGTCCACTTGCTGATGAGCGAGGGGCGGATTTCGAAGGAAACGCGGGTGAAGGTCAGGACAGCGATTCCGGTGGCGATGATGACGTCGCGGCTGATCACCACCACGACGAGCCACAATGAAGGACCCCAAGGGTGATGTAGGCCGCGGTGAGGAGAAGCTTGTCGGCGATGGGGTCGAGAATGGCCCCGAGCTCGCTGCGCTGGTTCATGGCGCGTGCGATCAGCCCGTCCAGCCCGTCGCTCACCCCGGCCAGGACGAACACCAGCAGGGCGTAGCCGTCGAGGTTCCGGATCAGGAAAATCACGAACAGCGGGACCAGCAGGATCCGCAGAACGGTCAGGATGTTCGGGATGTTGATGGTGAGCTTGGGCCTGCGCCGGAGGCCCCAGGGTTTAGGAGACATGAACGTTGGCTGCCTGTGTCGATAAGGTCGGCCCGGGGGAGGCTCGCTATTTCGGGTTGAGGGCCACCCTCAGGGCGTTTTCCAGCGCCTCGACCACGGCCACTTCAAAGGTGTCGAATGGATGCAGGGCCAGGGCGGCCGCAAGCTCGCTCCCCCCTCCTGCGTAATCTACCATCAGGGTTGCCTCGTTTGGCTTCATCTCTTTGACCTGGACCCCCCGCACGCCCGGAAGGCTTCCCAGTGCGCGGCGCAGTTTCACGAAATTGGCAAGATTGCCGCTGCCCTCTACCGTCAGCTCCACCGGCGCGGCGGCCGCCGCCGGCGTTGCCTGAAGCGCTCCCGCCCCGGCCAGGGCTTCCCGGATCTTTCCGGCCGCCACCGTGGCCTGGATCAAAACCCGGTGCTGCTTACCGGAGGGGGCCTCCGAGAGTACCCTGAACCCCTGGATGTACTCCTCCGAGCGGTCGAGCAGAAGTTCCGACAATCGTTTGAAGTGTTGCGCAGCACCCTCCGGGCTTGCGATCTCGACGGCAACGGCCGCGACCGCCTGCTTGAGGCCGCCGGCGATGGCGGCCTCCCGGGCCGCCGGAATGTTGCCGCCCGTCAGCACGGCCGACCCCACCACCGTGATCGTGCGGGCTTCATCCGGCCTCTGGGCTCCGGCCGGCCCCCCCCACATCATCCCGGAGAAAAACAGGATGAGTGCCCAGGCGACGATAGCCGTTCGAGATCTCATGAAATCCGTCCTTAAACGAAGGGAGGTGCTCTACGCCATAGATAAACGAGAATGGTCGTCGTATCAAGTGGCGGCGTCAGACCTTCCGGGCCAGGGTGTAGTCGGCGATGTCATGCATGGTTTCAAGGGCGGCGGAGGGTGGAAAATCGACCAGGGCCGCCCTGGCCTTTTCGATATAGAGTCCGGCCACCTTTTCGGTGTAGCGCAGGGCGCCGCAACCGGTGAACAGATCAATCAGTTTCCGGAAATCCGCGTCGGTAAAATCCCTCTCCCGGACCAGGCCGGCAATCCATTTGCGGTCGGCGGAGCGGGCGTTTCGCAGGGCGTGGATCAGCGGAAGGGTGAGCTTGCCCTCCCGCAGATCGGCTCCGGTCGCCTTGCCGAGCTGCGGGGTGTCGGCTATGTAGTCGAGAAGGTCGTCGACGACCTGAAAGGCCATGCCCAGGTTGAATCCGTAGTCGGCCAGAGCGCTCTGCCGTTCGGCGGGTGCATCCGCCAAGACGGCGCTCACGCGGCAGGCGGCCTGGAAGAGAAGGGCGGTCTTGCGGCGAATCACCTCCAAATATTCCTCTTCGGACAGGCCGATATCGCCCTTGCGCATCAGCTGGTGCACCTCTCCCTGGGACATGGCCTCGGTCAGCTCGGCCAGGATCCGCACCACCGCGATCCGTTCGGTGCCGGCGGTGATGGCCAGGGCGCGCGCCAGCAGAAAATCCCCGACCAGAACCGCGATGGAGTTGCCCCACACGCGGTGGGCCACCGGTTTGCCGCGCCGCAGCGACGCTCCATCCACAAGGTCGTCATGGAGCAGGGTGGCGGCGTGCAGGTATTCGAAGGCGGTGGAGAAGGTCTTGTCGTAGGTGCCGGCATAGCCGCACACCTTGGCGGAGAGCACCATCAGCAGCGGCCGCAGCCGTTTGCCGCCGCTGAACAGGATGTGGCCGGCCACCTCCCGCACGAGATCGAGGTGGGGATGGAGGTTGTTCAACAGCTCCTTTTCGATCGCCTCCAGATCTTCTTTCACCGCCTCCTGGATCCTGCGCTTGAGATCGCTCACGCCACTTCTCCCATCAGGTCGTATTCCATGGCATCGTTGACACGCACCCGCGTGAAGCGGCCGATCGGCAGTTCATGCCCGCAGGCCGCCGTGTTTACGTAAGTGACCCCGTCCACCTCGGGAGCCTGAAAGTAAGTGCGCCCGGCAAACAGATGGTTTCCCAGGTTCTCCTCGATCAGCACCGGGTAGATCTTATCGATCCGCCCCTGGTTCAACTCGGCGGCGATGTCCATCTGGGCCGACATCAGCTGGTCATAGCGCTCTTGGGCGACCTCCCGGGGCACATGGCCGCGCAAGCGGTGGGAGGGGATGTCCTCTGCGTCAGAATAGACGAAGGCACCCAGGTGGTCAAACCGGATCTCTTCGGCAAAGCCCATCAGTTCATCGAAATCCTTGTCGGTTTCGCCCGGGAAGCCGACGATGACGGTGGTGCGCAGGACCGCATCCGGGACTATCCCGCGAATGCGGCGGCAGAGGTCGCCCAGGCGCTCGCGGGTGGTGTCCCGGCCCATGCGCTTTAGGATCCGGTTGCTGGCATGCTGGATCGGAAGGTCGAAATAAGAGCAGATGTTGGGATGGGCGGCGACGGCGCGGATGAACTCGTCGTCGATGCTCTCCGGGTGGCCGTAGAGAACACGGATCCAGGGTTTCTCCGCGCCATTGCGCTTGTTCCCGCAAAGGCTCGCCAGGGAATCGGCCAGGCGGCCGAGGGAGCGGGGGGGGACAAGGTCCCGGCCGTAAGCGGTCGTGTCCTGGGCCACAAGGATCAACTCCTTGACGCCCGAAGCGATCAGCTCCTTCGCCTCTGCAATGAGATCCTCCGGGAGGCGGCTGCGGTGCCGGCCGCGCAGCTTCGGAATGATGCAGTAGGTGCAGTCGCGGCTGCAGCCTTCGGCGACCTTCAAGTAGGCCATGTGGGGTGTCGACAGCACCCGCCGGCAATCACGGTGAAGATCGGGGGCCCGGTCGGGGTCGGGCAGGATGGCCCCGCGCCCCCGGCCGCCACCGTCGGCGGCCTCCACGATCCGGTCGAAGGCCCCGGTGCCTAAAAAGAGGTCCACTTCCGGCATGGTCCGGACCAACTCCTCGCGGTAACGTTCGGGGAGGCAGCCGGCAACGACCAGACGCCGGCATGTGCCGGATTTCTTGAGTTCGGCGAGCTCCAGGATGGTGTCCAGGGATTCCTGGGCGGCGGCTTCGATGAAGCTGCAGGTGTTGACGACGATGGTGTGCGCCTCTTCCGGGTCGTCCGTGAGAGTCCATCCGGCCCGTTGCAGGCGCCCCAGCATGTTCTCGCTGTCGACCTGGTTCTTGGCGCAGCCGAGGCTGACGAGATGCAGCTTCATGTTGCCATCGAGTGCTCGGCGACACCCGCTTGGAGCAGAGGATCCGGCGGTCCGGGGCCAGGCACGGTGTGGGATCGGAATATTATAATGGTAAAGTTAACAAGAGGGGCGTGAATGTCAACGCAGCGGTGGGTGGCGCCTTTGGGCTGAGATCACGGGGCCGGCTCCGGCCGGAATCCGCTGGAGGCATGGTTCTCAAGGCTCCCGTCGGGTTTTTCAACGACGATCAGCCCCTCGACCCCCTCGGTCCTTTCTATGAGCGCCAGGCCCCTCTCAGCGCCCATCACGATCAGGGCGGTGGCGAGCCCATCGGCCAGGGTGCAGTCGGGGGCCAGCACCGAGGCGCTGACCACGTGGCTGGAAACAGGATAGCCGGTCCGGGGGTCGATGATGTGGGCATAGCGCACCCCGTTGTGGATAAAGAAATTGCGGTAGTCGCCGCTGGTGGCAAGGGCCTGGTCCCGGAGTGCGATGACCGCGTGGAGATCGTCGACCCTGGCATCGGGGGCGGGGCGGCTGATGCCGACCCGCCAGGGCTTTCCGTCGCTGCGTTTGCCGGAGGCTGCGGTCTCCCCTCCGATCTCCACCAGGAAGTCGGTGAACCCGGAGCGGCGGAGCACCTCCGCCACTGCATCCACGCCATACCCCTTGGCGATCGAGGATAGGTCCAGGCTGACATCCCCCCGGCGCTTGACCAGCGCCCCGTGCTCCCGGATCTCGATCGCATCGAAGCCGACCTCGGCCATCAGGGCGGCGATCGCCTCCGGTGCGGGGGCTCGGTCCCGGCGCCCGCCGCGGCCGAATCCCCAGAGATCGACGAGCGGATTCACCGTTCCGTCCCAGGCACCGCCCGTCATCGCGTAAACCTGAGCGGCGGCCTGCATCACCCGCAGAAAATCGGTCGAGACCGGAAACTCCGCGCCCGTCTCCCGGAAGCGGTTGAAGCGGCTGATCTCGCTCTCCGGCAGATAGGGGGACATGCTCCGGTTGATCTCCTCCAGGCGCCGCTCGATCTTATCCTTGGTCCCCTTCACCGCAGCTGCGGAGCCGGCCACCACCTTGACGTGGTAGGTGGTGCCCATGGTGCGGCCTTCGATCAGGTG
>JALOOS010000172.1 GCA_025454275.1 Desulfobacterales bacterium
AAATGACAACAATGCCCATCCCGCGGAGATGCACCTTCCCAGCCAACGAAACATCCGTTTCATCACGCCGATCGTTTCCGTGAGCGGTTATGCGTCCACTTGCATAAGATCCAAATATAGATCGGGATTCGGTTTTGTAAATCCGATCAATTTCAGCTCTTGTTTTTTAGGTTACTTTCTTTATAATATTGGTAACAATTTGATGAAATAATAAAATGTTTAATTTACATGTCAATATAGTAACATTATTTTATCTAACAATAGAATCTAAATAATATAACTAAGAGCTTTAGGATTACAGATATGAACAGCAAGAAAGTGCGCTCCGCCGACGGCGGTGATGTCCCCCAGCCCGACACCAACGATCTCCGGGGCAGGCAATCGGTGCGTGCGACCTTCAAGTTGTCCAGCCGCGCCATCGGCGCCCTGAGCATTGTGGCCGTTCATCTGGGCATCAAGCAGAAAAGCCTTTTCGATCACCTGATCGAAGATGCCCATTCCCTGAACCTCATCGCCAAAGAGTTGGCGGCGGAGGATTTCAGGGCGCTCGAGCGGGTCCAGAAAACCTTCGTCATCAGCCGGCGCACCCTCAATTGCCTGGAGGACATATCCCGGCAGTTCAACACGCCACGCGACGCACTGGTGGAGTATTCCATTCAGCGGCTGCTTCCGGTCATCGAGCGGGAGCGCGAAAAACACCGCAGCCGCAAAGCGTTGCTCAAAGAGATCGAGGAGCACCTGGAGAAGGGGCAAACACTCCTGGCCCTGTCCAGGGATCAGTTGGGCGAGGAGGACCCGGTGACAGGCTGGCTGGATTCAGCCATGGCCGATTTCGAACATGCCTGCAGGAACATCGAGGATTTTGTCGAAAAGGGGGATGTCATCGAGGATTTTTAACGGGGCGCGCGTCCAGGCTCCGCCTTACAGCACTTTCACCACCACCAGGGTGACATCGTCAACTGCTCGGGCAGGACCGCGAAAGGCTTCCAGCCCGCGCGTGACCCGTTCCACGATCTGTCGGGCGGAGAGCGCATGGTCCTGCCGGATGATGTCGTACACTCGCTCCCGGCCGAACATGCGGCCCTGAGAATCAAAGGTTTCCCAGATTCCGTCGGTCCCCACAAACACGATCTGGCCCGGGCGCAGGCCGATCCTCTCATTTTCCTCGAAGGCCGCCTCGTGCGAAAGCCCCAGCGCCGAGCCCCGGCCCGAAAGATCCTCAAAGCGGTCCGTTTCGGGATCATATAGCATGCCCGGGTCATGTCCGGCCCGGACCCAGCTCAACACCTGGCGCCGGGAGTCGACAACGAGGTAGAACAGGGTCATGAAGGCGCCCGAATCGGCCACATCGAGGCAGAATTGCCGGTTGACATCACCGATGACCAGGGAGAGGGTGCCGGGCATGTCGCAGCGCAGGCGCAGCGAGGCGCGCGCCGACGCCATCAACAGCGCGGAATAGAGGCCGTGCCCGGAGACATCTCCCACCACGATGCTGGCCTTGCCGGGGTTGCCCTCGCGCAGGTCCAGAAAATCGAAATAGTCCCCTCCGGTTTCATCGCAGTAGATGCTGGTGCCGGAGATGTCGAGTCCTGCGACCACGGGGTCTGTGCGCGGCAGAAGGTTCCGCTGCACTTCCGTCGCCAGCCGGAGTGATTCCTGAAGACGCAGGTTGTCCGCCAGGCGGGGAACCATGGCGTTGAAAGCGTCGATGACCTGGTCGCGTTCATCCCCGGTTTTGAGTTTGACCTGCGCGGAAAAATCACCCTGGCTCACGCCGTCGGCGGCCGCGGCCAGCTCCAGGATGGGCCGGGTGATGTTGCGCGAACCGAAATAGGCGGCCAGTATGGCCAGCACAATGACGACCAGTGCGGCCCCCGCGGTGGCGACGAGCTCTTCGCGGGTGGAGTTGCGAACAACGGTAACGACTTTTTCCCTGAAGGCTTCCACCTGTGAGGCGGGGACCACGATGAGAAAGTGGGTTTTGTCGCCGATGGGGGCATAGGCCCAGATCGAATCGACCCCTTTGTAGGGCATCTCCAGATACCCGGAATGGCCATGGTCGATCTCGCCGATGAGCCGGGCGAATTGATCGGAATCGTCGGACGCCATCCGCTCCAGCCGGACCGCCCCCTTCCATACGGGCGCCTGATCCTGGTAGTCCATCTGGGCGATGACCAGCAGCCCGGGTGATGGGTTCCGGTCGGAGGGGCGGGAGGTGACCAGGAAGGAGCGCATCTTCTCGGTCCAGACCCGTGAAAGGTCCTCGACCTGCAGCACGGCGCTGATGGGGACATCGATGGCGGCGACTCCCGCCGTCGAGCCGTCCGCGCGGCGGATCTGCTTGGTGGCGGTCATGATCACGATACCCGTCGCGGCGTCCACGTAAGGGAAGGACCACGCGGCATCGGCCCCCGCCCCTTGGTACCATTCCCGGTTGCGTGGATCATAGCCGGCCGGGTAACCGCCGTGTCCGGGATAGGCCATGTGCAGACCGCTTTCCAGGCTGACACAGGCCCAGAGCATCGTTTTCCCCAGACGCTTGTGGCATTTGCCCAGGTAGTCGGCCAGCGGTGCCAGGCGGGCGATCTCCTCTGCCGCCTCCGATGGCGGGGTGCCGGGGGCAAGGAGAAACGACGGATGGCCGAAGCTCACCCGGCCGGCGGCCGGAAGAGCGCCGCTGACGGCGCCGGGGACGGCGGGGTGCGCTCCGGCATCCGGGGGGCTGGTACCATTTTCTGCGAAATCCGAGGCGAAGTACACCGCGGTTGGCGTCCCGGACGCGGGCGCAAGCGCGAGGGAGGCCTCCGCCGCTTCAGTGAGCCCCAGCAGGGCGAACTCGACCGCGATCTTGCTGTTCGCCAGGGAGGTGGCGGACTTTTCCGCCGTCAATTTGAGGACGCCGTCCGCCACCTGGGTGAAGGTCCGGCCCACCTCCTGCGCAATGACATCCCCCATCCGCCGGGTTTCAAGCTGGTTGATCAGCGTCACGGCCCCCAGCGGAACGAGGCTGAAGACGAGCAGCACCAGAAAAAGCTTCCAACGGAGCCTCATCCGGCCCCCTGGCCCCGGCGCCCGCGGGGTTCACCCGGGGCTCTCGACCCGCCGCCCCGCCTCCGCGAAGCGCGGGGTTCTATTCCATCCGTTCGAGGCATGCGCGCACCAGCGCCAGGTTTTCCGGGGCGGCAACGATCAGATGGTCGTCGATCTTCTGTCCGTTCAGGTACTCGTTGAGGTAGAACTCGCTGCCGTCCGCCTTGGAGAACTTACCGCCGGCGGCCTCCACGATCACCCGCGCGGCCGCCAGTCCCTGAAAGGATTCGTTGGCGATCAGAGCCGCCTCGGCCCGGCCCATGGCCACATAGCAGATGTGGGCGGAGGTGCAGCCGAGCGAGCGGATCTTGCCGGGAAAACTCGTGCGGTAATGCTGGTGGAACCGGGAATAGGTCAACAATACGCTCTCGTCGTTGATCCCGTCCGGCCCCGGGATGGTGATCTCGCGCCGACCCCAGAAAGCGCAGCAGCCGGCCCGGGCATGAAAGAGGTCGCCCGTCGCCGGCATGAAGAAGACCCCGAAGACCGGCCAGAAGTTTTCGAGCAGGGCGAGCGACAGGCCCCACAGGGGGATCCCTGCCTGGAAATTGGCCACCCCCTCTAAGGGGTCGAAGGCCCATAGGTAGCGCTTGCCTTCGTGCGAGTATTCCTCGTTGACTTCATCCACGCTGAAGAGCTTGTGGCCTGGGAAATGCCGGTGGAGCTCGCTTTGGAAGAATTCGGTCAGTTGAATCTCGGCCTCGGTGACGACCCCCTGGTCGAACTTGACCTGGGGCCGTCCCCGGCCGTAGAACATCATGGCCTTCTCACCGGCCTGGTGGATGAAATCCATGCCGAACCCGATCAGGTCATCGATTTCCGGCTTTTGCTGGTCGCTCATTCGTCCTCCTTGAACGTGATGTCACCCCATTCCGAGGGGAGAATAACCGGCACCGGCCGAAGGATCAAGAGCAAAGGCGGAGGCGCAGCGGCTTGACAAATTCGAGACCCCCCGGCATAAGCGCGCAAAGGGCTGCGCGCGGCCGCCGGCATGCGACGGCGGCGGCCATGACGGCGCGCGGCCGGGGAGGACCCATGGCATCCGGCACACCGACACGGGAGGAGGCGCTCGCGCTGCTCCGGGAGTTCAACCGCAGCGAGAGCCTGATCAAGCACGCCTTTGCGGTGGAGGCGGTCATGCGCCACTTCGCCCGGCAGCGGGGGGCGGACGCGGATAAATGGGGCGTCGTCGGCCTGGTGCATGATCTCGACTACGAACAGTTTCCGGATCAGCACTGCCGCAAGAGCGAAGAGATCCTGCGCGGGCGCCGCTGGCCGGAGGAGATCATCCGCGCCGTGGTGAGCCACGGCTGGGGGATCTGCTCCGCGGTCGAACCCCGGAGCGACATGGAAAAGGTGCTCTTTGCCGTCGACGAACTGACCGGGCTGGTTGCGACGGCGGCCCTGGTGCGGCCCTCGAAAAGCGTGCTCGACATGGAGGCTGCATCGGTGAGGAAAAAGTGGAAGGACAAGCGCTTCGCGGCCGGGGTCGACCGCGCCATCATCGAGAAGGGGGCGGCCATGCTGTCACCGACACCATTCAGGGAATGCGGGCCGTGGCAGCGGAGATCGGCCTCAAGGGCCATCTGTCGTAGCAGGGGTGATGGGGCGGCGTTCAGGCCGCGTGCAGCCGCCCCCGCGACAGCGAAAAATAGATGCCGCACAGGCACAGGCCGCCGAACACCCAGAGCGCCATGCGCACGCTGTGAACGAAGGCCGGCAGCAGCTCGGGGGTGATCTGGGCCCGGCCGATGTAGAGCGCGAACATCAGGGTGGCGATGGCCATCGACAGGATCTGCCCCAGCAGCCGCATCGTGCCCACCGAGCCGGAGGCGATGCCGTAGTGCCGCCGCGCCACCGAGCCCATGATGGCGTTCATGTTGGGGGAGGA
>JALOOS010000173.1 GCA_025454275.1 Desulfobacterales bacterium
GGCGCCAGCCAGCCCCGCCGGCCTCCGACAGGCGCCCCCGGTTCAATCCCGCACCGGATCCGCCCCCGGAAAAGAGAGCATGCCGACCCCCGTCTCCAGGCGCCTTTTTCATCGCTCCTTGGGCCTTTTCACCTTGTTTCCCGCCGGCCGTATTTTCGTCGATAGCGACCGCGACCGGGTTCCGGACCGGGCCGGCCTTTTCATCGCCGTTCAGCCGGGAATGGACGATCCGGAGGTGTGGGCCGCGATCCTGAACCTTTCCGCGCGCGCGGCGGCGGAGGTGATCGCCTGGCAGCGCCCGTTGGTGGGGCCCCCGGCGACGGCCCCCCCTTCCGGACCCTGTCTGTTTATCCACGCCCCCTCCCGGCGTCATGCGGCGGCGGTCGAAGTGCTGCGGGCGGCGGCCGACCGCTTCACCCTGAGCGGTCATTCTCCGGGCGCACTCGCCGCGCTGCTCGATACTCTCGCCGTCTCGAGCGCCCCGCCCCCGCCGAAAACCATGCCCTGGGTCGCGCTGCGGGGCGACGGCGAGCCGACGGAGCGGATCCGGGCGTTTGACCGGAAGGGGCGGGTCCTGGGCGTGCTGAGCCTGGCGCCGCCGGTCAAATCGCGGCCGCCGGCCCCCCTGCCGCCCGCGGGCGGCGGCCTGCTGGACCTGGGGCGCACCTGCTATCACTCGCCTGCCGGCGCAGCGATGCGAAAACGGCTGCTCCTTTCCGTCGACCTGCCGCGGGGGCCGGTGCCGGCGCCGCTCGGCACGGCCCTCGCGGGGCTGATCGCCCGGTTGGTGCTCGAGGCGACCGAGATCGAGCTTCCGTTGGCGGCGGTCGGACGGCCGGAGGCGGGGGGGGTGACCCTGAAGCTGTCACCGGGCGGCAGCCCGACCGCCCGCATCCGGTTGGAGGAGATGTCCGGCTGCGGCGGCATCCGCCTGATTTTCGAGGGCCCCCCCAAGCCCCTGGCCGGGCTGGTGCGGCGATACGCCGAAATTGTTTTCCCCGAGGGCCCCGCGGGTGAGAAGGCGGCGCGGCTTCGGTCCGATCTGGACGCCGCCCTGGCAGGCCCGCCCCGCGCGAAGGCCGCCGGGCTGCGGGCCGAGGGTGAAGAAGCGCCCCCGGTGCTCACGTTCCGGCACCGCTGGCGCTCCGAGGCCCGGCGGGTGGTGGATTGCCTGCGAGGGGTTCCACGCGGCAAGGGGCCGCTCGAAGGGCTGATTTTCGTCAGTAAACCGATATCGGTGCGCCGGTCGCTCGCCGACGAGGCGGGCGCGATCCTGAAGCGGAAAGGCTACCGCCCCCGGCTCCTCGTTCTCAATGCCTACAAGCCCGGCCTCTCCTGGCTGCTCGAGGCGGTCCTGCCGCAGATCAAGAAGGTCCCGCCCCCGCTGCGGCTGGAGCTCGCCTACCGGCCTTTTGCCCCCGGGGGCGGGGCGCTCGAAATGGAGAGCCGCTGGCTCCAGGAGATCTTTCCCGGGCCGGACCTCCTGGCCGCCGCTTTAGGGCTGGCCGCAGGCGATCTCCGCCTGGTTGCACGCGCCGCTCTCGGCGATGCCTACCGCGTGCGGGCCTGGGATCGGCGCCGCCGGCTCGTGATCGAGACCGCCTTCACCCCGCGCGTGACCTCCTTCGACTACCTTCCGGGCCGGCCGGGGGAGGGACGGGTTCACCCCACCTGTGCCGGCATCCGTCTGTCCGCCGGCGGGCGGCTCCTCCTCGATGCCGACCTACCCACCGACCGGGAGGTGTTCTGGCGCCGCTTTCAGGCGACGTGGCTTCCGGCGCTGGAAGAGGCCATGCGCGCGCGGGGGGAGGCGCTGCGCGACCGCCCGCTCCCGGCCTTCTGGGAGGAGGTCGCTTTCGACGTCGCGATCGAGGAGAGCGACCAGCGCCTCGGGCTGGGGCAGGAGCGGGTGGCTCCGATGGAGGCCCTGCACGAGGATCTCTATTTCGGACTGCTCGATCTCTTCCGCGTTTTCGCCCGGGAGCAAGGGCTTCCGGAAGCGGCCGCGTTCGGCCGCATCCTTCCCCGGGTCTCGGCCAAGGCGGCGCGGGGAGGCCCGTGCGCCCGGATGCGGGCACGGCCTTTCACGGCCGGGACGCCGGCGGTGAGGCGCCCGCCGGTTACCGCGATCGAATGGGAAAGAGGCCGCTGGCGCCTGGAATTTGCCCCGCCCGGACCGGTCGCGGCCGTGCTGCGGGCCCGCCGCCATGCCGCCCCGCCGACCCAAGCGTCGAAAACCGTCGTCCCGCCGCTGGACCGGCGCTTCACGGCGGCGGCCGTCGGCGACTGGATGCGCCGGCTGGGGCGGCTGCCCCGGGTGCACGCGTGGCAGGCCGGACGCTCCTGGCAGGGCCGGCCCATCCAGGCGCTTGAGGTCGCGCTCCCGGCCGGGGAGCTGCGCTCCGTCCCGCGGTTGCGCCTCGTGAAACCGACCCTGCTGTTGAATGCCCGCCACCACGCGAACGAGGTCTCCAGCACGAATGCGGCCCTGCGGCTGGCGTGGGAGCTGGCTGCGACCGGCTGGGGCCGCCGGGCGCTCGAGCGGGTCAACGTGGTGGTGGTGCCGCTCGAAAATGCCGACGGGGTGGCGACCTTCGAGGCGCTCCTGCCCGGCGCCGAAGATCACAAGCTGCACGCTGCGCGCTACAATGCCCTGGGGGTCGAGTGGTACGCCGACTATTTCGCCGCGGAGCCCCGTTTCCCCGAGGCCCGGGTCAAGCCGCGGCTTTGGCGGCGCTGGCTGCCGCGGATCATTCTCGACGCCCACGGCGTGCCCGGCCACGAGTGGGAGCAGCCCTTTGCGGGGTATGCGCCGGGCCGTTTCCGCCCCTACTGGATCCCACGCGCCTTTATCTATGCCGTGGTGCCCTTTCTGGATGAGCCGGACCACCCCGGCCACGCCGCAGCCCGCCGCCTGGTGCGGGTGATGGCCGCGGCCCTCGATCACCAGGCGGCCATCCGGGCGCGCAACCGGGAGATCGGCGACCGCTATCGGCGCTACGCGCGCGGCCCGGCGCCGGAGAGCTTTCCGCCCGGCGCCGCGCGCAGCCTTCTGGCCCTGCCCGCGGAGCAGCGGATCGCAGGGCTCAACTTCGCGGTGCGCCGCTTTCCCGTAACGGTCTCCGAGATCATCACCGAGGTGCCCGACGAGGGGGCCTCGGGGCGGCGGCTCGCGCTCTGCGCCCGCGCCCACCTCACGGTGGCGAAGGCCTTGATCGATTTCCTCGACCGCGGGCCGCCGGGCGGCCCGGTCCGCAGCGCCTCCCCGCCGGGCGGATTGACGGTGGCATGGGAAAGAGGCGCCCGGCGGAGGGTGCGATAAGGATTGCAGGCGCTGTGGTTTTGGGCTAATAAGCGCGCTCAGACTTCATGCGTACCAACGACGTTTCGGAATTCATCTAACTAAAGGAGGGGGTATGCGCAAACTCGTAATCGTACTGATCATCGCCCTTTCTATGGCAGCGTCCGGCAGCGGGTGGGCCGGCGCGGCGGCCACCGGCGGGACCCTCATCTGGGGCCGCGGCGGGGACTCGGTCTCGCTCGACCTCGCCCAGGCGACCGACGGCGAGTCGATCAAGGCCGGGATCCAGGTGCTCGAGAACCTCGTGATCTTCGGCAAGAACTCCATGGACGTCGAGCCCCAGCTGGCCGAATCCTGGAAGGTGTCGGAGGACGGGCTCACCTGGACCTTCAACCTGCGCAAAGGGGTCAAGTTCCACGACGGCCACCCCTTCAACGCCCAGGCGGTCTACGACTCGTTTGCCCGGGTGATTTACAAGGAGCACCCGTTCAACAGCTACGGCCAGTGGAAATACGTGGGCATGTCGCTCGGGCCGGTGAAGGAGATCAAGGTCGTCGACGAGTACACCGTCGCCCTGACCACCGCCAAACCCTACGCGCCGCTGCTGAACAACCTGGCGCTCTGGCTCTGCCCGATCGTCTCCCCCAAGGCCATGGCCGACTACAAGGAGAAGATCGGGATGCACCCGGTGGGCACCGGCCCCTTCAAGTTCAAGAGCTGGACCAAGGACGACCAGATCGTGCTCGAGCGCAACGACGCCTACTGGGGCGAGAAGGCCAAGGTGGAGCGCATCGTGCTCAAGTCCATCCCGGAGCCCTCGGCCCGCCTGATGGCCCTGCAGTCCGGCACGGTCGACATCGCCGACGATCTGGACCCCGATTCGATCACCCTGGTCCGAAAAAACCCAAAGCTCGCGGTGATCGAGCGGCCGAGCGTCAACGTGGGCTACCTCGCCTTCAACACCGAAAAGCCGCGCCTCAAGGACCCCAAGGTGCGGCAGGCCCTGAGCCATGCCATCGACCGGGACACCCTGATCAAGACCATTTTTTCGGGCCTGGCCCTCCCGGCCAAGAACCCCTTCCCCCCTTCCATCTGGTCCTACAACGACACCCTCAAAGCCTACGATTACAACCCGGACAAGGCCAAGAAGATGCTGGCCGAGGCCAAGTTCGACTTCGCCACCGAGATCGAGCTGTGGGCCATGCCGGTCTCCCGCGCCTACATGCCGGACCCGGTGAAGACGGCCGAGCTGATCCAGGCCTATTTTGCGGCCGTCGGGGTCAAGGCCAAGATCGTACGCCACGAGTGGGGC
>JALOOS010000174.1 GCA_025454275.1 Desulfobacterales bacterium
CGCTTTCACGGGGCGGCCGCCCGCTTTTTACCGGCGTCGACCTCACCCTCTCCCCCGGCGCCTGCCTCGGCATCCTGGGCCCCAACGGGTCGGGCAAGAGCAGCCTGCTTCAGATTTTAAGCGGCGATCTCGAGCCCGACGCCGGCACGGTCGAGCGCGCGGAGGGGCTCCGGGTGGTGGTCTTCGACCAGAGGCGTGAGCAGCTCGACCCCGACCTGACGCTGAAGCAGTCTCTCTGCCCGTCGGGGGACGCGGTGGTGTTCCAGGGCCGCCAGTTGCACGTCGTGGCCTGGGCCAGGCGATTTCTGTTCGACCCCGGCCAGTTGCCGCTTCCCGTGAGGCGGTTGTCCGGCGGCGAGACCTCCCGTCTGCTCATCGCCCGGCTGATGCTCCAGCCGGCGGACATTCTGCTGCTGGACGAGCCGACCAACGACATCGACATCCCTACCCTGGACATGCTCGAGGAGAGCCTGATGGAATTCCGCGGGGCCATCGTGCTCATCACGCACGACCGGCTGCTGCTGGACAATCTGAGCGACCGGCTGCTCTGCCTCGACGGCCGCGGCCGGGCGGAGTTCTTCGCGGACCATGACCAGTGGCTGGCTGCCAAGAACGCCCGGGACGCTCGGGAGGCCGCCGCGAGCAGGCCTCCCCGTTCCGAAAAGGCCAAACCCCGCAGGCTGCCGGCCCGGGAGCAGAATGAGCTCAATCGCATGGAGGCCGACATCGAAAAGGCCGAAGCGGCCGCAGCCGACATCCGCCGGCAGCTCGAAGACCCGGCGATTGCGGCTGATGCGGAGCGGTTGGGGGCGCTCTACGCCCGGTTCGAAGCGGCCCAGGCTGCGACGGCGCAGCTCTACGAGCGCTGGGAGCAGCTGACGGCACTTCGCGATCAGCTGGAAAAACAGCTGTGAGGAGGAGTGCCTCAGTCGCTCATGCGGTACTCGCCGTCCAGGGCGAGCACGTGATCCTTCCAGATCCACGCGGCCTGCTCGGGCGCCGGCACCGCCCGTATCAGCATGATTTCGCGGCAGCATTCCCGTTGGTCCTCCCGGGCGGCGTGCATCCCGTAGATCTGCAGGGCAAAGCGGGCGAAGTCGCCCACCATGACATCGAAGACCTGGTTGACGATCCTCGCGTCGATGCGGTCGAGCGCCGCCTGCTCGAGGATGAGCTGGCCGTAGACCACAATGGCGAACATCTCCCCGAGTGGCAGGGAAAAGGAGGGATCCAGGTCCTGGGCTTTGTCCGGCCCGGCCTTGGCGAGCATCTCTTTGAAGATGGATATCTGCCGGCTGAAGGCCGCCACGTTGGGCAAGTGGGCGTTGGCCGCAAACACCGGGGCGAAGTCGTGGAACCGGATCGCGCCCAGCCCCTTGGCCGGCCCCTGCCGGAAGAGGAAAAGGTCGTCCGCGGGAGCGAGCGCCGGCGGGACCGGGGGGAAATCGGCCGGGTTGAAGAAATAGTTCTGCATGAACTTGCGGATGAGCTGAACATTGACGTGCACCGTGCCCTCGAGCTTGGAGGGGCCGCGGATATCCACCGCTCCCATCGCAAAATAGGTGTCCTTTTCGAAGCCCTTGGCTGCGATCACGTCCCAGAGCAGGTTGATCACCTCCTCGGCCTGGAGAGTGACCTTCATCTTGCTCGTCGGGTTGTAGAGCAGATAGCGCCGATCCGATTCCGAAGCGCTGCGGAAGTAATCGGTGGCCCGGCGCTGGTAGAGCTTCATGCCGACCAGGCGCAGCCAGGCCTCCATGAAGTTTTTGCGCACATGCGGCATGTCGGTCACCCGCATGCCGTAGAGGGTGCGGTTCGCCGCGTGGGTGATGGCCTCGTAGAAGCAGTGCTCGGCCACCCCGATCGAGGCCGGCCCGATGTTGAATTTTCCGATATTGACCGTGTTCAGGGCCGCATCCCAGGCCGCCGGCCCCCGGGAAAGGATCTCATCGGCGCCGACGGGGTAGTCGTGCAGGGCGAAGTTGGCCACGTACTCCTGGTGGGAGATGACGTTCTTCTTCAGCTCATAGGCCTTGTGGCGGTAGTTGGCCACGAAGAACACGTAGTCATCGCTTCCGTCCCGGACACGGCCGAGGGTTGAGACCATCTCGGCCTCGTTGCCGTTGCCGATGTAGTACTTCTCGCCGTTGGCCCGCCAGCCCCCGGCGCCGTCCGGGGAAAGGCTGGTCTCGGTGGCATAGATATCGGCCCCGTGGGCCCGCTCCGAGAGCCCGAAGGCGAAGATCGCCCCCTGCCGCAGCAATTCGGCCGCCCGCACTTTAGCCGCCTCGTTTTGGCTCATCCAGATCGGCCCGAGACCCAGGATGGTCACCTGGAAACAGTACCAGTAGCCCAAGCCGTAGAAGGCCAGCAGTTCGCTGTACTCGCTGTTGCGGGCCGTGTCCCAGCGGCAGTCCGGGTCGCCCCCGCCGTAGGCCCGCGGCGTGAGGAGCTTGGCGAAGACCCGCTCCGCGGCGATGAAATCGACGAACCCCCGGTACCACACCTTGCGGTTGAAGTCCTCGGTCAGGCGGGTTTTGCCCATCGTTTCGAAAAAGGCCACCGTCTTCTCCAGGATAACCTGCGAGCCGGGGTCGGAGAGCAGGGTCTTCAGCTTCTTCGGCTGCATCAGAAAATTCATAGGCAGGTTCCTTTCATGGACCGGAAACAGTTCGACCGCCAGCGGCTCAGATAATCCGGTTGTACCACCAGACCGAGAGCATTCCGGCCGCCAGCGCCAGCACGGCGGCCGCGGCCGAGAAAAGGGCGGTGATCTCACTCTCGCGGGTTTCGAGCACCATCCGGGCGTTCAGCGTCGCGTAGACCTTTTCAAGCTCTGCGGCGCTGCCGGCCAGATAATACTCGCCGTGGGTCAGCTCCGCAATCTTTTTCAGAGTCTCCTCGTCGAGCCGCACCCGCATCGACCACCCTTCGAATCGCAGGATCTCCCCCTCGGCCGTGCCGAAGCCCACCGTGTAGACCCGCACCCCCCGCTCCGCCGCCATGCGGGCGGATTCGATGGGGTCCGGGCCAACGTTGGACTGCCCGTCGGTCAACAGGATGATCGCAGCCGAGCGGAAGGAGCCGGGGTCGACGGGAGTGACCGGAGCCTTGGCCGGATCGCGCGCCGGGTCCAGGGGGGCGCTGCGCAGGGAGTCGGGCCGGGGATTCAAGGTGCGCAGATCAAACTCGGCATCGGGAAAGATCGCCTTGAGCGACACGAGAATCCCGCTGCCGATGGCGGTGGCGCGCTGCAGCTGGAAGCGGTCGATGGCCGCCAGGATCTCTTCGCGGTTTTCGGTCGGGGCCTGGGCCAGGGCCGCCGAACCGGCGAAGGTGACCACCCCGATCCGCGTTCCCCGCGGCTGGTCGGAGACGAATTTTTTGGCGGCCGCCTGGGCCGCTTCGATCCGGCTGGGTTGGATATCGGTTGCGCGCATGCTGCCGGAGATGTCCATCGCGAGAAGGATGGTCTGATAACGGTTCGGCAGGGTGAGGACCGCCGTGGGCCGGGACACGGCCAGGATCAGCACGATGATGGCCAGCAGAAAAAGAGCGGGTGGGATGTGGCGGCGGACCCCCGGCCCTTTGCCCATGGCCTCCTTGACGAGGCTCAGGCTGGCATAGCGCAGCGCCGCCCTTTTCCGGCGCCGCAGCAAAAGCAGGTAGGCGGCGACGAGAACCGGCACCAGCGTGAGGAGCCACAACATCTCAGGCCACATGAAGCTCATGGCGGCCTCCCAGGTGAGGCGGGAGACTTCCTCCCGCCGACAGATCTCGCCTCCGCCGGCGCAACTCCGCAAACCGCACGATGGCGGAGAGCAGGTCGTCGGCCGTGGAGAGCTCCAGGGCGTCCACTCCGGCCCGGCTCAGTCCCGATCGGACGTGCGCTTCGTGGCGCGCCGCCGCCTCGGCGAAGCGCCGGCGGAAGCCCGGATCATGGGTGTCGACCCAGGCCTGCTCGCCGCTCTCGGCATCCTGAAGGAGCAAAAGACCCAGGTCCGGCAGTTCCATCTCGAGCGGATCGTAGAGCCGCACCGCCACGATTTCATGGCGCCGGGCAAGGCGGGCGAGCGTCACCTCCCAGCCCGGGGCGCTGATGAAGTCGGAGACGACGAAGAGCAGGGAGCGCCGCGGGATGACCCTGCGCCCGGCGAGCAGCAGGTCGGCCAGTTGGGTCGCCCCCGAGCGGGCGGGATCCGGGCGCGACAGCATCCGATGAAGGAGGGCGAGCACGTGGCGCCGCCCCCCGCGGGCCGGGATCATGCCGTCGACGCAGTCGCCGTAGAAGAGCGCCCCGACGGGGTTTCCGTGCCGCGAGAGCAGCCGTGCCAACACGGCTACGAACTCGATCGCAACGGCACGCTTGCGCATCCGCTCGGAGCCGAAGCTGATCGAGGGGCTCAGGTCCAACAGGAACCAGGCCGCCACGTCCCGGTCCTCGTTGAAGACCCTGACGTAAGGGGTTTGCAGCCGCGCGGTAACATTCCAGTCGATGTGGCGGACCTCGTCCCCGTACTGGTACTCGCGCAGGTCGGCGAGATCGATCCCGAACCCCCGGAAGAGGCTTTGGTAGTCCCCGTGCAGCAACCCCTCCAGCCGGCGCAGGAC
>JALOOS010000175.1 GCA_025454275.1 Desulfobacterales bacterium
TCGGGATGATGCTCGTCGCGAAGGGCCATCGCGTGGCCGTGCTGGCAGTGGACCCGAGCAGCTCCTTGAGCGGCGGCAGCGTCATGGCCGACAAGACCCGCATGGAGAAGCTCGCCACCCGGCGCGAGGCCTTCATCCGGCCCTCGCCCTCGGGGGGGTCGCTCGGCGGGGTGGCGCGCAAGACCCGCGAGACGATGCTGGTGTGCGAGGCGGCGGGCTTCGATGTGATCATCGTCGAGACGGTCGGCGTCGGCCAGTCCGAAACCACCGTGGCCTCCATGGTCGACTTTTTCCTCGTGCTGCTCCTGGCCGGGGCCGGCGATGAGCTCCAGGGGATCAAAAAAGGGATCCTGGAGCTCGCCGATGCGCTCGCCGTCAACAAGGCCGACGGGGGCAACCTCAAGGCGGCCCGGAAAGCGGCCCGCACCTATGAGCTGGCGCTGCACCTCCTGCAGCCCTCCTCGCCGCTCTGGACCCCTCCGGTGCTCACCTGCAGCGCCCTCGAGCTGACCGGGATCGAGGAGATCTGGAACACGGTGCTGAGGCACCGCGAGACGCTGTCGCGCACCGGTGAGCTCGATCACAAGCGCCGGCGCCAGGCCGTCGACTGGGTGTGGTCGCTGCTCGACGAGGGGCTCAAGGAGCGGTTTTATCGCCACCCGCAGGTTCAAAAACAGCTGCCGGGGATTCTGCGGGAGGTGGCCGCCGGGCGGACGCCGGCCACCGTTGCCGCCGAACGGCTGCTTTTTTTTCTTGACAATAACCCCTAAACATACAACCTAATAGTTTTTCAAACATCCTGTCGGGCGGCTGCGGGCAGGCTGCCGGCGATCGTGCCGGGCGGGGATCGGCCCGCCGCGCGGCAGGCACCGCCGGGGGCGGCCGATGCGCACCGCGCGCGGAAGGCCGGCGGGTGCGTGCGGACGAGAGCGGCCTGGACGGGGTACGCGCCGTCCCCCCCCACGCCGGGGAGCGAGGCTATTCAGGAAAGGAATGAGCGCTATGGGAATCACGGAGGAGAAGATCAAGGAGCTCAAGGCGCGCGAAGCCAAACTGCTCCAGTTGGGCGGCGAGAAGGCGGTGGCCCAGCACAAGGCCAAGGGCAAGCTCACCGCCCGCGAACGCCTGAACCATCTGTTCGACCCGGGGACGTTTCGCGAGCTCGACATGTTCGTCACCCACCGCTGCGTCAACTACGGGATGGACCAGGTCGAAATTCCCTCCGACGGGGTCATCACCGGCCACGGGCTGGTGAACGGGCGGCCGGTCTTCGCCTTCTCCCAGGATTTCACCTCGCGCGCCGGAAGCCTCGGGGAGATGCACTCCCGGAAGATCTGCAAGGCCATGGACCTGGCCTTAAAGGCCGGGGTGCCGTTCGTGGGCATGAACGACTCGGGCGGTGCGCGCATCCAGGAGGCGGTCGACGCCCTCTCCGGCTACGGCCAGATCTTTTTCCGCAACTCGGCCAGCTCCGGGGTCATCCCGCAGATTTCGGCCATCATGGGGCCGACCGCGGGCGGTGCGGTCTACTCCCCGGCCATGACCGACTTCATCTTCATGGTGAAGAACACGAGCTACATGTTCATCACCGGCCCGGAGGTCATCAAGGCCGTCACGGGCGAGGAGATCAGCTTCGAGGAGCTCGGCGGGGCCAAGACCCACAACGAAAAGAGCGGGGTGGCCCACTTCGCCTGCGAAAACGACGCCGACTGCATCGATCAGATCAAGCGGCTGCTCGCCTACCTGCCGGCGAACAACATGGAGGACCCGCCGGTCGCCGCCACCGGGGACGACCCGCGGCGGACCGCCCCGGAGCTGGACCGGATCATCCCGGACAACCCGAACCGGGCCTACGATATGAAAGAGGTGATCCGGGCGGTGGTGGACAACGGGGAGTTCTTCGAGCCGCACCAGTACTTCGCGCAGAACATCGTCGTCTGCTTCGCGCGGCTGAACGGGCGCACCATCGGGATCATCGCCAACCAGCCCAAGTCGCTCGCAGGCTGCCTGGACATCAACGCTTCGGACAAGGCCACCCGCTTCATCCGCTTCTGCGACGCCTTCAACATCCCCCTGCTCACGATCGCCGATGTGCCCGGCTACCTGCCGGGCAGCAACCAGGAGTGGGGCGGGATCATCCGCCACGGGGCGAAGCTCCTGTGGTGCTACTCCGAGGCCACGGTGCCCAAGCTGCTGCTGGTGACCCGCAAGGACTACGGCGGGTCTTATCTCGCCATGTGCTCACGGGACCTGGGGGCGGACATGGCCTTTGCCTGGCCCACGGCGGAGATCGCGGTCATGGGGGCGGAGGGGGCGGCCAACATCATCCACCGCAAGGAGATCACGGAGGCGGCCGACCCGGCGGCCAAGCGCAAGGAGAAGATCGCCGAGTACGAAGCCCTCTTCTCCAACCCTTACGTCGCCGCCGCCCGGGGCTACATCGATGCGGTCATTCTCCCGAGCGAGACCCGGCCGCGGCTGATCGACGCGCTCGAGACCATGTGCGCCAAGCGCGAGCTCAGGCCGCCCAAGAAGCACGGCAATATTCCGATGTAGAAAGCGGGGAAAAGATCCCGCTTTCTAAGATGCGGGAAGGGAAAACCTTTCTGTGCCGAACGTCGGGTGAGAAGACGTTTTCGAGTCGGACATAAAGCCTTAGGACCTGCGAGGAGATCATGACCGAAGCCAAGAAGAAGATCGCGGCCGCGATCGCCGCCGTGGCGCACTACCTTGAGGCGGAGGCGGCGGCGCTGCCGTCGGCCCAGCCTTCAGCCGAGGCGGCCCCGGCCGGGCCGAAGCTCTGGGCCTTGAACGGCCGCCAGTTCCAGATGCAGCTGCGCAACCTGATGCAGCTGCGCGCGCTGGGACGGATGCGATGACATCAGCGCCGGCGCGGGCCCTCAACGGCTGCGTCCGCTGCACCTTTTTCAATAAAAGTAAAAGGAGACCCCCACGATGAGCAACGAGAATGCCGTCAAGATGACCCAGATGAACTACGCCCCCAAACGGCCCAAGGCGGAGAACCCCGTCAAGATCGAGGACCTCTCCCTGCGCGACGGCCACCAGTCGCTGTTCGCCACCCGCGGCCGCACCGAGGACATGCTGCCGGTGGCCGAGATGATGGACGAGGTCGGGTTCTGGGCCATGGAGGTCTGGGGCGGCGCCACCTTCGACACCATGCACCGCTTCCTGAACGAGGACCCCTGGGAGCGGATCCGCACCCTCAAGAAATACATCAAAAAGACCCCCTTCTCGATGCTCCTGCGCGGCCAGAACCTGGTCGGCTACCGCAACTACGCGGACGATGTCGCCAAGGCCTTCGTCGAGCGCGCGGCGGCCAACGGCATGGACATCTTCCGCACCTTCGACGCCCTCAACGACTACCGCAACTTCGAGATCGTGGTGCCGGCCATCAAGGCCGCCGGCAAGCATTTCCAGGGCTGCATCTGCTACTCGATGACCGAGCCGCGCCTGGGCGGCGAGGTCTACAACATCGACTACTACGTCAAAAAGGCCAAGGACCTCCAGGCCATGGGGGCCGACAGCATCTGCATCAAGGACATGGCCGGCCTGATCGCGCCCTACGACGCCTATGCCCTGGTCGCAGCCCTCAAGAAGGCCGTCAAGCCGCCCATCCACCTGCACAGCCACTTCACCTCGGGCATGTCGGCCATGTCCCAGTTGAAGGCGGTCGAGGCCGGGGTCGACATTCTCGACACCGTCATGGCGCCTTACGCCTACCGCACCTCGCATGCCGCGATCGAGCCCCTGGTCATGACCCTGATCGGCACCAGCCGCGACACGGGATTCGACATCAAGCTGCTCGCCTCCATCAACGAGGTGCTCGAACGGGAGGTCATGCCCAAGTACAAACACCTGCTCGACGACACGAAGATGTCCATCATCGACATCAACGTCCTCCTGCACCAGACCCCGGGCGGGATGCTCTCGAACCTCGTCAACCAGCTCAAGCAGATGGACGCGGTGGACCGGATCGACGAGGTGTTCGCGGAGCTGCCGCGGGTTCGGAAAGACCTCGGCCAGATCCCGCTGGTCACCCCGACGAGCCAGATCGTCGGCGTGCAGACGGTGAACAACGTGCTCTTCGACACGAAGGAGGAGCGCTACAAGATGATCACCGACCAGGTCAAGGACCTCTGCTACGGGCTCTACGGCAAGACCGCCGTCCCCATCAACCCGGAGGTCCAGAAGAAGGCCCTCAAGGGCTATGCCCGCGGGGAGAAGCCCATCACCGCGCGGGCGGCCTCGGTGCTCGAGCCCGAGCTGGAGAAGGCCAAGGAGGCCACCAAGGGGCTGGCCAAGGATATGGACGACGTCCTGGTCTACGCTCTCTACCCGGTCACGGGCCTGAAGTTCCTCAAATGGAAATACGGCAAGGAGGCCCCCCCGGCCGAGACCAAGCCGGTCACGATCGAACAGGTCCGCAAGCAGGATGAGCTGGTTCAGAAGGCCAAGGCCGGGCTCCTGGTCGAGAAGCCCCAGAAAAAGGCGCCCCCGATGAGCGACCTGGCCCGCAAGTTCAACGTCTTCGTCGACGGGGAGTATTTCGAGGTCGGGGTCGACGCCATCGGCGGC
>JALOOS010000176.1 GCA_025454275.1 Desulfobacterales bacterium
CCCGCCTCGCTTTTCGGCGGCGGGCAGCTCATCCTCGCACTCGCGGAGGGCGGCTACCTCGCCGCCTCCGACCCGCGCAAGGATGGGGCGGCCGTGGGATTCTGACCGGGAAAGGAGACGATGCCATGGAAGAGGGCAAGCCCGCCGCCATTGCCCTATACGACAAGGAGCGCCGGGGGATTTTCATCCACGCCGACCGGCTGCGGAACAGCCCCTTCCGCCCCGGCGACCGCTTCCGGATCTACCCCCGTCCGACCGAGATCTTTTCCCTGACCCTGATCAAACACGAAAACGGCGAGATCTTATTCGATCGTTTGGGCATCTTCGTCCCCCGCACCCGCCGGGTCGACATGCTGCTGGGGGGCATCTTCGCCCGCTACGCGATTTTCATCGAGCCGAAGAGGCCCGGCACCCTGAGTCTGCAGCCTCTCGAAGGGCCCCCGGAGTCTTCGCCGGGAGGGGACGGCGGCTGCAGGAACTGAAATGGCAACTCTTGTAAGTCCGATGATTTTCATCTATCACTCAAGCGGCATGACGCGCGGGCACGGGCCGAACGCCCTCGGGTCCCGCAATTTCCGGTCGAAAGGAGACAGAAAATGAAAAAAGTCCTGGTAGCGTATGTGAGCAGAACGGGAAACACCGAAAAAATGGCGGAGTTCATCGCCGAAGGCGTGCGCTTCGCAGGCCATGCCGCCGACCTGCGCAAGGTGCCGGACCTCAAGGACGAAAAGGCGCTGGCCGGATACGACGGCTACATCTTGGGCTGCCCGACCTACCACAAGGACATCACCGCGGGCATGAAGACCTTTCTCTTCATCGCTGAAAAGGCCAACCTGGTAGGCAAGATGGGCGGGGCCTTCGGTTCCTCGACCCACAGCGGCGAATCGGCCCAGATGGTCTACGACACGATGCAGCATGTCTTCAAAATGGACATGGTCACCCTCGGGGCCCTGAACTTGAGGGAGCAGATCCTCCAATCCGCCGACGGCCAGCGCGCCTGCCAGGACTACGGCAAGGCGGTTGCCGGAATGTTCAAATGATCAACCGCCGGAGGGGCCGGAGTGTTTCGGCTCCGGCCGTCGAGAGGTAGGCCATGGTCACGTTGGGATTCATCGGCGCCGGCCCGGTCGGCACCACTTTCGGGGTGCGGCTGGCGCAGAAGGGCTACCCGGTCGTCGGGGTGACGGATAAACACCAGGCGGCCGCCGAGGGCTTTGCGGGGCGGGTGCCCGGCAGCCGGGTCTATGCCGCCGGCCAGGCACTTGCCGATGCGGCCGAGATGGTCTTCATCACCACCGCGGATGATGTCATCGCCGCCGTGGCCTCCGGCCTGACGTGGCGCCGCGGCCAGACCGTGGTTCATTGCAGCGGGGCGAGCACCGTGGAGGTGCTGGAGGGTGCCCGGCGGCAGGGCGCCGCCGTGGGGTCGATCCACCCCTGCCAGAGCTTCGCCGGCATCGAGCAGGCCATTGCGAACCTGCCCGGCTCCACCTTTGCGATCGAAGCCGAGGAACCGGTGAAGACCACCCTCACCGACATGGCCCGGGCCCTCGACGGCGCCATCGTCCATCTCAGTTCCGAGGACAAGGTCCTCTACCATGCGGCGGCCGCCATCGCCTGCAATTACTTCGTCACCATTGAGAAGCTCGCCACCGACCTGTGGCGCAACTTCGGCAAGACACCCGCCGACGGCGTCCGCGCCTATCTGCCGCTTCTCCGCGGCACGCTCGCGAACATCGAAACGGTCGGCTTCCCCGGGTGCCTGACCGGCCCGATCGCCCGCGGCGATGTCGCCACCGTCCGGCGCCATCTCTCATCACTGCAAAAGCATGCGCCCGACATGCTTGCGCTCTACAAAGCCCTCGGGCGTTTCACCGTACCCATCGGGGAGGAGAAGGGCGGCCTGTCGGCTGAAAAAGCCGCGGAGCTGCGGCGGCTGCTGGCGGAGCAGGGGTGAGCATGCCGACCGACTTCAAGGCGCGCCTGGCTCGCGGGGAGACCTTCATCGGCGCCTTCATCTGCCTCCCCGCCCCGGAGTCCGCCGAGATATTCGCGGAGCTCGGCTTCGACTGGCTGATTCTCGACACCGAGCACGGTCCTTACAATGAGCTGACCGCCCAGCGCATGCTCCAGGCCGTGGGCCGGCGCTGCCCCTGCGTGGTACGGGTGCCCTCCAGCGAAGAGGTGTGGATCAAGAAAGCGCTGGACATCGGGGCGGCCGGGGTGCTGGTGCCGCTGGTCAACACGCCGGAAACGGCCGCCCGTGCGGCGGCCGCCTGCCGCTACGCCCCCGAGGGCGTGCGCGGCATGGGCGGCGCCCGGGCCCACCGCTACGGCATCGGCTTTGCGGAGTATGTCGCCCAGGCCAACCGGAGCATCGTCACCATCATCCAGGCCGAGCACATCACCGCGGTGGAAAACATCGAGGCCATTATCGAGGTGCCCGGGGTGGATGCCGTCTTCATCGGGCCCTATGACCTGTCGGCCAGCATGGGCAAGCCCGGCCGGGTCCAGGATCCCGAGGTCCAGGCGGCCATCCGCCGGGTACGCGACGCCGTGCGCCGGGCGGGGCGCCCGCTCGGCATCTACTGCTCCGATGCCGCCGCCGCGCGGGACTTCATCCGCCAGGGTTACACCCTGATCGGCCTCAGCACGGATCTGAACCATCTCGCCGGCGCCGCGGCGGCCGCGCTCGCCGCCGCGCGCCCGCCCCGCCCGGAGGCCTGAGGCGCGGCAAGTGGAGAGCTCCGCCATGCGGCTTTCCGACAACCCGACCGAACGCACCACGGCCGCTACCGATCTCCTGCTCAGCGCGACGGCGGCCGCGGCGGCCCTCTATCTGCTGCTGCGGGCGCCGGCCCCTTCGTTTCGCATCGTTCTCTGGTCGGGGGCCTTCGGCCTGATCGCGCTTTCCGCCGCCGCCGGCGCCGCCTTCCATGGCCTGGTGCTGACGCCCGGACCTCGAAATGCCCTCTGGCAGGGGGTCGGCATCTGCCTGGGGCTGGCGATCTCGCTTTTCCTCGCCGCCGTCCTCTTTGATACCGCCGGCACGCAAACCGCCGGCCGCGCCCTGCCGGTCCTGATCGCAGCCGGCCTTCTGATCTACGCGGTCAGCCGGATGCTCCCGGGTCTTTTCATCGTCTTCATCCTTTACCAGGGGGCCGCGCTGCTGGCCGCGATGGCCGCCTACGGCCGGCTCGCGTCGGACGGTGCACTGCCCGGCGCCGGCTGGGTGGCGGCCGGTCTCGCGGTCAGCCTGCTCGCCGCGGCGATGCAGCCGTTCAAGGGCCTGCGGTTTACGCTCGGCTGGGAGTTCGATCGCAACGGCCTCTTCCACATGGTGCAGGCGGCCGGGATTGTGCTTCTGTGCGTGGGGGTCTCCCGGACATGAACCGACCCCGCCCGGCGACGGCGCTTGCAGCGGTGACGGCTGAACTCGTGCAGGCCCTGGCTCCGCTGCGTTTCGGCCCTCCGGTTTCCCATGTCTACAATCCCCTGGTCTATGCCGCCGCCCCCTACCGGGAATACCTGGCGCGCTACGGGAGGCCGCCCAAGGAGGTCGTCCTGGTGGGGATGAATCCCGGCCCCTGGGGCATGGCCCAGACCGGGGTGCCGTTCGGCGACATCGTTGCCGTACGCGACTGGATGGGGATCGAAGCGCCGGCGGGAGCTCCCGCCCGGCTGCACCCCAGGCGCCCGGTGGCCGGCTTCGCCTGCACCCGCCGCGAGGTGAGCGGACAGAGGCTCTGGGGCTGGGCTGGGCAACGGTTCGGCGCCCCCGAGAGGTTCTTCGAGCGCTTCTTTGTCGCCAACTATTGCCCCTTGATGTTCATCGGCGCCACCGGCACCAACCTGACCCCCGACAAGCTCGCGGCGGCAAGCGCCCGGCCGCTCTTTGCCGCCTGCGACCGCGCCCTGCGCCTGACCGTCGAGCACTTTTCGCCCCGGCATGTCGTGGGCATCGGGCGGTTCGCCGCCGCGCGCGCCCGCATCGCGCTCGAGGGGCTGGATGTGACCATCGGCGCCGTCACCCACCCCAGCCCGGCCAATCCCGCCGCCAACCGCGGCTGGGAGGCCGCCGTCACCCGCGAGTTGCATGCGATGGGCATCGACTGTTGAGCCTTCATGAAGAGACCGCTGACCCCACTCCTCCGGCCGGTGCCGGTGATGCTGCTGGCGCTTGTCATTTTCGCTTCAGGGTGCACGGCCACCCGCCGGTCCCTCCCGGCGGATGAAGCGGTGATCTCCTCAAAAGTCGCCGCGCTCCGGGACAGCCTCGCCGGGTTGGAGCCGCCGCCCGATCCCGCCGAGGCCCGCCGGACGGCGGAGACGGCGGTGAACGCCTCGCTGCGGCTCGCCGACGCGTATCGGGTCGTTCCGCCGGCAAAATGGCACAACCTCCTCATCCAAATGGGAATCCGCGAGCGCGGGCTCTGCTTCCACTGGACCGAGGATCTCATGAAGCGCCTGCAGGAGCTCGGCCTCAGCTCCCTTGACCTGCACTGGGGGGTGGCCCACCGGGGCAGCGACCTCCGGGAGCACAACAGCGTGGTCATCACCGCCGCGGGCCAGCCCTTCGAGACGGGGCTGGTCC
>JALOOS010000177.1 GCA_025454275.1 Desulfobacterales bacterium
GGGCGAGCCGTAGCGCTGGTCGATCAGCAGGACCACCCCGCGGTCGGTTTCGGTGCGGATGACGCGTCCGGCGGCCTGGAGCACGCGGTTTAAGCCCGGATACATGTAGGCGTATTCAAACCCCTTCTCCAGGCGCTCGGCAAAGTAGGCGCGGATGAGCTCCCGTTCCAGGCCGACGGCGGGCAGTCCCACACCGACAATCGCCGCCCCGGCCAGGCGGGTGCCGACCAGGTCGATCCCCTCCCCGAAGATGCCGCCCATGACGGCAAAGCCGGCAAGGGTGCGCGGGGTGTCGGCGGCAAAGCGCTCCAGGAACCGCTCCCGCTCCTCCTCTCCCATGCCCGGCTCCTGCACGACGATGTCGATCTCCGGGGTTGCCGCTTGGAAGGCCTTCAGCACCATCTGCATGTACCGGTAGGAGGGGAAAAAAAGCAGGTAGTTTCCCCGGTGCGGCTGCACCAAACGGCCGAGGATGCGGGCCACCTCGGGTGCGGTCCGCTCGCGGTGGCGGTAGTAGGTCGACAGGCGGTCGGCGACGAAGACCGCCAGATTCTCCGCCGGAAACGGTGAAGGGAGGGTCAGGGCGGCGGCCGATTCGCTGGCGAGCAGGGTCTGGAAGTAATCGAGCGGGCTCAGGGTCGCCGAGAAGAAAACGGCGGCGCGGCAGCGATGGAGGGCCTCGCCGAGCTGGCGGGAGGGGTCGATGCAGAAGAGCTTGACGCGCAGCTCCTCGCCCGAGGCCTCAAAGCAGGCGGCGTAGCCGGCATCGAAGCGCTCGGCCGTGCGCAGGAACCCACCGGCCTCGAAGTAGCGCTCCAGGAGCGCTTGCCGGAAGGGGGCGGCCAGGTTTTTTTCCAGCCAGGCGTCGGCGGCGGCCATGAACTCGCGCAGCAGCGGATAGAGCGCCTCGGGCGCTTCGGCATCGGCGATCGGCGCCGCGGACGCTTCGACCCGCCGGCGCGCGGCGAGCATCCAGGTGTTGATCCGGCCCAGCTGGCGATGGACGGCCGGCAAGGCGCCCTTGACCGAGCGGCGCAGGTCGAGGAAGGGTGTTTTGTGCAGGGCGGCCGAAAACATCTCCCGCGCGCGGTCCACCAGGTTGTGGGCCTCGTCCACCAGGAAGATGCTGTCTCCGGAGCCTTCCTGGAAAAAGCGCCGCAGGTAGGCCGTGGGGTCGAAGGCGTGGTTGTAGTCGCAGACGACCAGGTCGGCCCACTGCGAGAGGTCGAGTGCGAAGTCGAAGGGGCAGACCTGGAACCGGCTGGCAACCTCGGCCACGGCCGCCCGCGTCCAGGCCTCGGATGCGAAGATCGCGCGGCGGGCATCGGGCAGCCGGTCGTAGTGGCCGCGGGCGACCGCGCACTCCTCCGGGAGGCAGGCGGCCCCGGGGGAGACGCAGCTCTTTTCCTTGGCGGTCAAGGTAAGGCTTTTCAGGTGCAGTCCGCGTGTGCGCAATGCCGCGACCGCCTTCTCGGCCGCCAGGCGGCCGGTGGTGCGTGCGGTCAGGTAGAAGAGCGTGCGGCAGGTCCCGTCCGCGAGCCGCGCCAGGGACGGGAATAGAACCGCCAGGGTCTTGCCGATCCCGGTGGCGGCCTGGATGAACAGGCGCTCGCCGCGTTCCAGGCACTGCGCCACCGCGGCCGCCATCTCCTGCTGGCCCGGTCGATAGGTGTCGAACGGGAAGGAAAGGCCCCGGATCGACGCATCGCGCTGCCGCTGCCAGGCGATGACCCGCGCGGCCCACTCCAGGTAGCGGCCGACCACGTCGTCGAAAAAGGCTGCGAGCTCGGCCACGGGGAAATGGCGGCGGGTCTCGCGGCTTTCCCCCGTATCGACCCGCACATAGGTGAGCTGAACCCCGACCTCCGCCAGCCCGTGCTCCGCGGCGTAGATGAAGGCGTAGATCTTGGCCTGGCCCCAGTGCAACCGGTTTTCCTCCCGCAGGCACTCGAGCGGGCTGCGCCGGGTGGTCTTGATCTCCTCGATGACCGGGATCTCGAGCTCCGTGAACACCCCGTCGATCCGACCCCCGACGGCCAGCGCCGCCTCCGGGCGGTCGACCCGGCGGCAGACCGCGACCTCCGGGGAATATCCGGGCGGCCGCTCGGCTTGAACCCGCTGATGCAGGCGAATGGCGTCGGCTGCGCGCGAGGCTCCCGTGAATTCGACCTTCAGGTCGCCTCCCCGCAGCACATGCTCCACCAGTTCACGTACCCCAACGGCCAGTTGTGTCTTCATGGGCGGACTACCACAACATCTAAAATAAACGTTTGCGATTTGCAATCAAAGCTGGTATCAAAAATCCGACCGAAACGCCACGGCAACCTTCACCTCTGGAAGAAAATTCCATGAGCGGGTCAAACAGCACTCCCACCAAGGTGATCCCCATCGGCGCCCCCTCCGCGTCGGCCTTCCGGGATATCATCGGCCAGAGTCCGCCCATGAAGAAGGTCTTCCGGATCGTGGAGAAGGTGGCCGCGAGCGACACGACCATCATGCTGAACGGCGAGACCGGCACCGGCAAAGGCCTGATCGCTCGTGCGATCCACGAGTGCTCGCCGCGCCGCACCAAGGCCTTCATTCAGATCAACTGCGGGGCGACGCCCGAGGGGCTGCTGGAGAGCGAGTTCTTCGGCTACCGCCGCGGGGCTTTCACCGGTGCGGTGGCCGACAAGCCGGGCAAGTTCGAAATGGCCCACGGCGGCACGATTTTTCTGGATGAGATCGGCGACATGAGCGCCGATCTGCAGGTCAAGGTGCTGCGGGTGCTGGAGGAGGGGGAATTCGAGCGGGTCGGCGGCCACGAAACGATCAAGATCGACGCACGCATCATCGCCGCGACCCACCGCGACCTCGAGGAGGAGGTCCAGAAGGGCAACTTCCGTGAGGATCTCTTCTACCGGCTCTACGTGATCCCGATCATGCTGCCCGCCCTGCGCGAGCGCCGGAGCGACGTGCCGCTGCTGGTCTCCCATTTTCTGGAAGAGTTCGCCCAGAAAAACCGCAAGCCCCTGATGGCGGTGGCACCCGAGGCCCTGGAGCTGATGGTGAACCACGGCTGGCCCGGCAACGTCCGCGAGCTGCGCAACCTGATCGAGCGCATCGTCGTGCTCAAGGACGACGACTGCCTGCGGCCGGAGGATCTGCCGCCGAAAATGGGCCGCCGGCCGGAGCCGGCCCCCCCGGGGCCGGCGGCCGATGCGGTGGGTGAGGCCTCCGTCGCCTTCCAGACGGCCGTGTCCGAATTCGAAAAAGACCTGATACGGCGCGCGCTGGAGCAGACCAACTGGGTCAAGAACCGCGCGGCGGAGCTGCTCAAGATCAAGCGCACCACCCTGGTCGAGAAGATCAAACGCTACAACCTGGAGAGACCGGGGGGCGATTCCTGAACCTGCGGCGCGGAGGGCGTGAATGACGGCTGTGGACATCCTCTTCGTGGACGACGACCGGGCCATCCTCGACATCGTGCACGAGTACCTCGTGGAGAGCGGCTACCGGGTCGAGGTCGTGGACAACGGCCTCACCGCCCTGGAACGGATCAAGGAGAAAGCCTACCCGATCGTCTTCACCGATATCAAGATGCCGGACATCGACGGACTGGAGCTCCTGGCCGCCATCAAGCAGCTCCGCCCGGAGACCGAAGTGATCATCGTGACCGGCCACGGCTCCATGGAGTCCGCCATCCGGGCGATGAAGACCGGCAGCTACGATTACCTCCAGAAACCGTTCAAGCTGAACGTACTGAAGATCCTCATCGACCGGATCATCGACGAGAAACGTCTGCAGCAGGAGAAGATCATCCTCCGAGCGCGGGTCAAGGACCGCTCGCGCTACGATGCGCTGGTGGGCATCAACCCGATGATGCAGGAGATCTACGACTCCGTCGAGCGCATGCGGGGCTCCGGGGAGAACGTGCTGATCGAAGGCGAGACCGGCACCGGAAAGGAGCTGCTGGCGCAGGTCATTCATCGTACGAGCGTGCGCAGCAACCGGCCGATGATCCCCCTGACCTGCCAGAGTATTTTCAGGAATCTCGCTGAAGACCGCTACGGCGAACGGGTGCACGAGATCCTCGCCTCTGCGGCCGGCGGCACCCTCTTTTTAGACGAGGTGTGCGAACTGCCGCCGCAGGCCCAGGCTCACATGGCCGCCCTCCGGGGTGAATCCGAAGCCCGGTCCGATCCTGCCGCAGGGCCGGCGTCGGTGCGCCTGATCGCCGCCACCCAACGCCCGCTCCGGGAGGCGGTCGCGAAAGGGATCCTCTCGAGCGATCTGGCGGCCGTCCTCAACCGGGTTCATCTCCGCATGCCTCCCCTGCGGGAGCGCAAGGAGGACATCTGTCCGCTCATCAACCACTTCCTCTATCAGTTCAACACCCACACCCCGAAGAAAGTTTATGCCGTCGACCCGGAGGCCATGGACTACCTGCTCGGCTACAGCTGGCCGGGCAACGTCATTCAGCTGGAAAATGTGATTGAACGGGCCTTTGCACTCGGCGTGGAAGGGGTGATCCAGATCGATGACCTGCCCGCGGAAATCCGCGCGGCCGGTGAGATCTCCCGCCTGAGCTGACCCCCGTCACTCC
>JALOOS010000178.1 GCA_025454275.1 Desulfobacterales bacterium
GGGGAACTCCACGTCGATCCCTTTGAGGTTGTTGGCGGCGGCCTGCTTCAGCACGAGGGCGGGCTGTTTCCGATACGGCCGCAGGCGCGAGGTGAGGGTGCGGGCGTGGCCGTCGACCAGGGCCCCGGTGACCGACTCCGGCGTGTGCTGGAGATCGGCCAGAGTGCCGTTGGCGATGACCCGGCCGCCGTCGCGCCCGGCCCCCGGACCGAGATCGATCAGGATGTCGGCTGCCCGGATGGTCTCCTCGTCGTGTTCGACCACCAGGATGGTGTTGCCGCGGTCCCTGAGCGCCGTCAGCGCCTCGACCAGCATGCGGTTGTCACGCGGGTGCAGCCCGATGGTCGGCTCGTCCAGGATGTAGGAGACGCCGGTCAGGTTCGACCCGAGCTGGGCGGCCAGCCGCACCCGCTGGGCCTCGCCCCCGGAGAGGGTGTTCCCGCTGCGCCCGAGCGGCAGGTAGGCGAGCCCCAGGCGGTTGAGGAGCGCAAGGCGGGTCATGATCTCCGCAACGATGGGACCGGCGACCGGCATCTGGTGGCGCTGGAAGCGCAGGGTGCCCAGGAGGCGGTGCACCTCCCCTGCGGGCCGGCGGACCAGGTCCCAGATCGAGAGATCGTTGATCCTCACCGCCAGGGCCTGGGGCTTGAGGCGGGCGCCGTGGCAGGCGGGGCAGTTCACGGCCGGGGCGGCGGCCTCCTCTTCCTCTTCTTCCGCGGCAACGATCACCCCCAACCCATTGCAGGCGGGGCAGGCGCCCTGGCGGCTGTTGAACGAAAACAGGCGCGGGTCGAGCGGCTCGATCCCGATCCCGCAGGCGGGGCAGATCCCGTGCAGGCTGAACACCTCCTCGCGCCCGCGGCGGTCGATAAGGAGGATGTGCCCGCCGCCCTCCTCCAGGCTGCGGGCGATCAGTGCGTCGCTCTCCTTGCTCGGCAGGCTGCCGGTGACCACTTCGATCGTGTGCTCGTGGTAGCGGCTCAGGGCCATGCCCCTCTCCAGCACGGAGAAGGCCCCGTCGATCCGGGCCCGGGAGAACCCTTTTTTCAGGGCGCGCTCGATGACCTCCTTATGGAACCCCTTGCGTCCCAGCACCTTGGGCGCCAGCACCAGCGCCGGGCGGCGGGCAAAGCGCCCCCGCACCTGGGCGATGATGCCCTCCCGGCTCTGGGCGGCGAGGGCGCGGCCGCACCCGGGGCAGTGCTGGACGCCGAGCTTGCTGTAGAGCAGCCGCAGGAAGTGGTAGGTCTCGGTCAGGGTGGCCACGGTGGAGCGTCGGCCGGCGCTGCTCACCCGCTGCTCGATCGCCACGGTCGGGGAGAGCCCGGTCACGAGGTCGACATCCGGCCGCTCCAGGACTTTCATGTACTGCCGGACGTAGGGCGCGAGGCTCTCCAGGTACCGGCGCTGCCCCTCGGCGAAAAGGATGTCGAAGGCCAGGGTCGATTTCCCGGAGCCCGAGACCCCGGTCAGCACCACGAGCCGGTTGTGGGGGATGCTGAGCGCGATCTCCTGAAGGTTGTGCTCGCGCGCGCCCTTGACCTCGATCGCCCGCGCACCGGCTCCGCCGCCGTAGGCCGCCCCCGGCTCGGCGACCCGGCCGGGTTCGGATGGAGCCGGCTTCAGGCGGCCGCTGCCCTTCAGGTAGGCCGAGAGAAAACGGCCGGTGTGCGAACGGCGGTCGGCGGCCACGGCTTCGGGCGGGCCGGCCGCGACGATTCGCCCGCCCGCCTCCCCGCCCTCGGGGCCGAGGTCGATCACCCAGTCCGCTGTTTTGACCACATCCATGTTGTGCTCGATCACCAGCACCGTGTGGCCGTTGGCGACCAGGCGCCGGAGGCACTCGAGGAGGGTGCGGATATCCTCGAAGTGCAGCCCCGTGGTCGGTTCGTCGAAGATGAAGAGGGTGGACCCTCCGTTGCCCGCTGCCGGCCGCAGATGGCGGGAGAGCTTCAGCCGCTGGGCCTCGCCACCGGAGAGGGTGTTCAGCGGCTGGCCCAGGCGGATGTAGCCGAGCCCGACGTCGGCGAGAGGCTGGAGCGCCTCGACCACGGCCTTTTCGCTCGCGAAAAAGCCGAGGGCGCGTTCGACCGTCATTTCCAGGATGTCGGTGATGGTGAGGCCCAGCAGCCGCACGGCCAATACCTCCGGCCGGAAACGTCGTCCGTTGCACTCCGGGCAGGGCAGGAAGACGTCCGAGAGGAACTGCATCTCGACTTTTTCGACCCCTTCGCCCCGGCAGGTCTCGCAGCGGCCGCCCGCGACGTTGAAGGAAAAATGGCCCGGTCCCAGCCCCCGGGCCTTGGCGTCGACGGTGGAGGCCATGAGCTTGCGGATGGGGTCGAGGGCCTTGGTGTAGGTAAGGGGATTCGCCCGCGGCGTGCGGCCCACGGCACGCTGGTCGACCAGGATCACCTCGCCGATCGTTTCGATCCCCTGGATCCCGCGGTGAATCCCGGGCCGGCCGTCGGGGGCGCCCAGGGCCCGGCGCGCCGCCTTGTAAAGGACCTCTTCGGCCAGGGTGGACTTGCCGGAACCGGAGACGCCGGTCAGGCAGACCAGCATCCCCAGGGGGATGTCGACGTCGATCTCCTTGAGGTTGTTCTCGGCCGCGCCCCGGATCGAGAGCCATCGGCCGTCCGGTTTCCGGCGGCGCGCGGGGAGCGGGATGCGGCGCACCCCCCGCAGGTACTCGCCCGTCAACGAGCCGTTCACCCCGGCCGTGGGGCCGAAGTACATCACCCGGCCGCCATCCTCCCCGGCGCGGGGCCCGAGATCCAGGACCAGGTCGCTTTCGCGGATGATTTCCGGATCGTGCTCCACGACCACCACCGTGTTGCCGAGGTCGCGCAGGCCCTTGAGGATGCGCACGAGGCGATGGTTGTCCCGCGGGTGCAGGCCGATGCTCGGTTCATCCAGGACGTAGAGCGCGTTCACCAGCGAGGAGCCGAGCGCCGAGGTCAACGCCACGCGCTGGACCTCCCCGCCCGAGAGGGTGCGGGACTGGCGGTCCAGGGTGAGGTAGCCCAGGCCGACGTCCTTCAGGTACTTGAGCCGGCGGCGCACCTCCGCCAGGATCATCCGGCCGGCCTCGTCGCGCTCGCCGATGGGCATGGCTGCGAAGAGATCGAAGGCCTGCTCGACGTTCAGTGCATAGATCTGGGCGATCGTCAGACCGTTCAGCCGGTAGAGCAGGGTTTCCGGCTTGAAGCGGGTGCCGGCGCAGGCCGGGCAGATGTCGTAGCTGCGATAGCGCGAGAGCAGCACCCGGACGTGCATCTTGTAGGTCCGGTTTTCGAGCCAGCGGAAGTACCCGTCGATGCCGTAGTAGGAGGAGGTCCCGCGGATGATGGCCTGCTGCTCCTCCTCGGTCAACTCCCGGAAGGGGCGGTTGAGCGGGATCTTGCGGGTGCGGCAGAAGCCGGCCAGGTCCGCGTATTCCACCCGCCCCTCGCGTGCTCCGCCGAAAGGCTTGATGGCGCCCTCGGCCAGGGTGCGGGAGCGGTCGGGGATGATCAGGTCGAGGTCGATGCCGATGGTGCGCCCGAAACCCCGGCAGGTGTCGCAGGCTCCGATGGGGCTGTTGAAGGAGAACTGGCTGGGGAGCGGGGGACTGTAGGCGAGACGGCAGGCGGCGCATTCCAGCCGGCTGCTGAAGACCCGCGGAGGCTCCGGCGGAGACCACAACGTGAGCTGCCCGCCGCCGAAGCGGTAAGCGAGCTCGACCGAGTCGAACACCCGGCGCCGGTCGGCGGCCGGGAGTGAAAACCGGTCGACCAGAACGGCGATCTCCTGCTCGCCCGGGGAGGGGGTCCACTGCTCGATGGGCAGCGCCCGGCCGTCGCGAAAGAGGCGGTCGAAGCCCTGCGCCGCGAGCGAGCGCCGCAGCTCTCCGCCGGTAGCGCTCTCCACCCGGCACGGGAAGGTGATCGCAACGGCGCTGCCGCCCGGCAGGCCGCTGAGATGGTCCCACACGTGGTCGGGGGTCTCGGGCTCGACCGGTTTTCGGCAAACGCGGCAGTGGAGCCGGCCGAAGCGGGCGAAGAGCAGCTTGACGTAGTCCGTCAGCTCGGTCATGGTGCCCACGGTGGAGCGCGAGGTGCGCACCGGATCCTTGCGGTCGATGGCGATGGCGGGCGGGATCCCCTCGATCCGGTCCGCCTGGGGCCGGTCCATGCGGTCCAGGAACTGGCGGGCGTAGGGCGAAAAGGTTTCGATGTAACGCCGCTGGCCCTCGGCATAGAGGGTGTCGAAGGCCAGCGAGGATTTGCCTGAACCGCTGACCCCGGTGACCACGATGAAACGGTTCAAGGGGATCTCCAGGTCCAGGCCCTTTAGATTGTGCTGGCGGGCGCCGATAATACGGATGGGGGCGGCGTTCATGCGCGCGGCAACGGCTTTCTTCCGATAATGACCATGATTGCCGTCAAACATAATCCCCGGATGCCGGTTGGCAAATGGGACCGCACGCTTGCAATTTTGCGGAAAGGTGTTACCAGTTCCATCTAACGCTCATCTGATTCAACCAAATGACCCGGAAACCGCATGTCCGGCAGGAGATGCGAGCGACCCTATGAGATCTA
>JALOOS010000010.1 GCA_025454275.1 Desulfobacterales bacterium
ACGAGGAGCTGGAGGAGAACCCCGGCCTGATCAACGAGGAGTGCTACGGCAAGGGCTGGATGTACAAGATCCGGCCGGACGACATGGCCCACCTCGCCAACCTGATCCACGGCGCCGAGGCGATCCGCAGCTGGATGCTGGCGGAGATCCAAAAATTCGCCAAATGAATTCGGCCGCCGCCCGAGCGGCGGCCGAATTCATGCGGGGGGAGGAAGAGGGGCTGCGCCCTCAAGGATGAATGGCCCAATCCAACTTCACCATCCGGCAGCTGTTCGAAATGGACGCCTGCACCAACTGCCGGCTCTGCGCGGAGGTCTGCCCGGCGGCCGGTGCGGCGAAGAACGGTCGGCTGTTTATCGACTGAAAGGACTGAAGCGCCATCTCAGGGCGCACGCCGGACGGCTGGCGGCCCTTCTCGGCGGTCGGGCGCCCTCCGCGGCAGAGCTCTCGCACTACGCCGACACCGTCTTCCGCTGCACGCTGTGCAGCAACTGCGAGGAGGTCTGCCCCCTGGGGATCCGGCTCAAGGAGCTCTGGCTCTCCCTGCGCGAGGAGCTGGTGCGCCGGGAGGCCTACCCCGCCAAGATCGACCTGATCCGCAAAAACCTCGCCGTAAGCCGCAACGTCTTCGGCGAGGACAATGCCGAGCGCGGGGAGTGGGTCGCGGACATGCGCAGGCCCCCGGCGGATCTATACGTAAAGCCCCGGGCGGAGGTGGTCTACATCACCGGCTGCGTCTCGGCCTTTTTCCCCCTGGCCCAGAAGATCCCCATGGCCTTGGCCGAGATCATGGCGGCAAGCGGGGTGGACTTCACCCTGCTCGGGGAGGAGGAGTGGTGCTGCGGCTTTCCGCTCCTCGGCGCCGGACTGATGGAGATGTTCGTGGAGTTCAAGGCCCAGAACCTGGCCGCGGTCAAGGCCAAGGGGGCCCGCACCGTCGTCTTCGCCTGCCCCTCCTGCTACCGGATGTGGTGCGAATACTACGGAACCGATCTGGAGTTGCTCTCCGCGCCCGAGCTTCTCCTGCGTCTCCTGCGGGAGGGGAGGGTGCCGCTCGCGCAGGTGGACCTGACGGTCACCTACCACGACCCCTGCGACCTGGGGCGCGGGGCGCGCGTCTTTGAGGCGCCGCGCGAGGTGATCCGCTCCATCCCCGGCGTGAGCCTGGTCGAGCTGGCGCAAAACCGCGAGCGCTGCAGCTGCTGCGGCGGTGGCGGCAACCTCGAGATGGTGGACGCCGCGCTCGCCGCCCGGATCGCCAAGGACAAAATCGACGAGGTCCTCGCCACCGGGGCGCAGGCCGTGGTCACCTCCTGCCAGCAGTGCGTGCGGGCGATGACGAGCCACGTCAAGCGCAACAAGGTCCCGCTCGAGGTGCTGGACATCGTCCAGCTGGTGCGCAAAGCCCTTGCGGCTCCCACCAAGCCGAACCGATAGGCGCGCCGAACGAAAAGGCAATTCACCGCAGAGACGCAGAGGTCGCCGAGAGGGACTTTTTCAAAAAACACCTCTCTGCGGACTCAGCGTGTCGAGCCTAGCGGGCGGTGAATGTAAGGGTTCAGATGATGAAACTCTACAATCTGGGGAAAGTCCCCTGGGAGGAGTCGCAGCTGATCTACCACGCCATGGCCGACCTCGGCCGCGAGGGGCTGATCCTGCTCTCGCCCGCATCCCCCTATGTCTGCATCGGGTTCCACCAGAATGCCGCACAGGAGGTGGACCTCGCCTTCTGCCGGGAGCAGGGAATCCCCGTTTTCCGCCGGGAGGTGGGCGGCGGGGCGGTCTACCTGGACGGGGGCCAGCTCTTTTTCCAGCTGGTGCTGCGGGCCGATGATCCGCGCATCCCGGCCCCGCGCGAGGTTTTCTACCGCACGTTCCTTGCACCGGTCGTCGAGCTTTACCGGCGTACGGGCGTGCCCGCGGTGTACAAACCCATCAACGACATTATTGCGGGCACACGCAAGATCAGCGGCAGCGGGGTGGGGGAGATCGGGCCGTGCATTGTCTTCGTCGGCAATCTCATCGTCGACTTCAACTACGAGCGCATGGCGCGGGTGCTCAAGGTGCCGGACGAGAAATTCCGCGACAAAGTGCACAAGACCCTGGTGGAGAACCTATCGACCCTGCGCCGCGAGCTGGGCGATGCCGGTGCGGCCGCCTGGAGCGAGGAGCGCCTCAATGCACTCCTGGTCGAGGAGTTCGGAAAGCTCCTGGGCCCGTTCGAACCCGCGGCGGTCGATCCTGAGCTCCGCGAGCGCATGGGCGCGCTCCGCTCCGCCATGATGAGCGAGGAGTGGCTGATCCAGCGCCGGGGCCGCGGAGCGGAACGCGAGGTGCGGATCCGGTCCGGGGTTCGGATAGTCCACCGTGTGCACAAGGCCAAGGGAGGATTGCTCCGTGCCGATTTCGAGCTGAACGAAGGCCGCTGTTTCGGAGCGTCGATTTCCGGTGATTTCTTCTGCTATCCTCCGGAGGCCGTCGGTTGGATCGAGGCGGCCTTGGAGGGCAGGCCTTCCACGGAGGTGCGGCAGACGCTGCGGGATCTCCAACAGCGGCACTCCTTCGAAATCCCCGGCGTCGGCGAAGACGATTGGGCGGCGCTGTTGGCGTGACACCAAGAGGGCGGGGCAGGGCGATCAAGTTCAGGGCATGGGACCACCTCGGCGCCAAGCCTGCGCCCCCCGGTGCGGAAGCGCCGCGACCGCCGTTTCCCGGCGCAAGGCCCGACACAGCGGCTGAGCCTCGAGAAAAACTCAACCCGCCCGCCCCGTCATGCCGCCAGCAGCCGAAGCAACCGCAGCAGGGCATCGTCGCCTCCGAACGCCCCGGCCTTGGTGATGACTTGGGCCCCGCTGCAGGGGCCTCCCAGTGCCCGCCCGGCCATAACGCCCTCGATCGGCTGGCTTCCGATTTCCACCCCTTCTGCTGCCAGGGCCTCGAGAATGGCCATGGCCGTATCGCCGCCGGTCAGGATGAAGGCCGAATCCCCGGGGGCGATCCCCGACATGGAAACCGCCCGGGCGGTAATTCGCCCGAGGGTCTCAGCGATTTTGCGGGTTGCGGTGCGCTTATCCGGCACCGGCCGCTCGATCCGTTCCCGAGAGATGCTCAGGACGAAAGAGCCGGCGGTGAGCGCCTCGGCCGCCGACCGGGTGACGGTCCGCCGGACGGCGGCCGCCCGAGCCGAGCGCCGGCAGGCCAGCACGGGCCGTATTTCGATTCCGGTTACATCGATGCCCTGGCCGAGTTTGGCGAGTTGGCGCCGGGAAACATCCGAGGCGCTGCCGCACACCAGCACCACATGGGCCGCGGGGGCGAGGGCTGGGATGGTGATGCGGCGGCCCGTAATGCGGGCCGAAACCTGCGTGGCCAGGGCATTGGCCAGTCCCGCCGAGCCGATGAAGAGCGGTGCGGGGTGAATCGTCCCGGCGAGCTCCGCAATCGTCGCTACATCGCGCCGCTCCAGGCAATCGAAGACCAGCAGCCGGTCTCCGGCGTCGATCTTGGCAGCGACCGCCTCCCGCAGCGCCGGGGGCGAGGCGCGCAGCAGCTCCAGGGGAACGGCGCCCACCCGGTGGGCGCTCTGGCGCTGCAGCAGCGTGGGTACATGGGACTCGGTCACCGGGCAGACCGGGTCCCGGGACGCTTCGGTTTCGGCCACCGCCACCCCGTTGACCTTGAGGACCCCGTTTTCCACCGTTCGCCCCATGGCGGGAAAGGCCGGGGTGAGGAATGCGACCGGCCGCTGGGCGGCATCGAGGAGGGCGTCGACCTCTGGGCCGATGTTGCCGCGCAGGGTCGAATCGATCTTTTTGTAGATGAGATCAAAGCGGGTGAGATCGAGCTGCTTAAGGATTCCCGCCACGCACTGGTAGGCCTCCTGCGGCGCCATGGCCCGCGAATGGGTGTTCACCACCAGCACCGGCCAGCGCTTGTCGTCCAGCGGGAGCCGGCGCGAGCGCCCGCTCATGGCGAGGAGCGTGCGCAGCCCCTTCGCGGCGAACTGCGCCCCCGTATCGCCCGCACCGGTCAAGTCGTCGGCAACGATCAGGCAGCGGATGGAGCTCATGTGTGCCATACCCTTTGGACGGGGTGTCGGTTCACGCGGTCGATTCCTTGGCGCATCAAGCGGATCGTTGGAGTGAGTGCGTTGGAACCACCCTATACCATAAGAAGGGCGAAAAACGCGATTGGGGGTTGCCCATCGGGGCGTGCGGGCTTCAGCGCCCGAAGATCGAGGTCTCTATGTTCGTGAGCATCTTCTCCCGGTAGTGACGGATCCGGGTCGGATTTCCCATGATCATGTCGACCTGGCAGGCATGGATATTGACATACCCCAGCAGCTGGATGCGTTGGCTGAACGCCTCGCCTTCGTAGCCTTCCAGGTGGGCGGTGAGATGATCCTCGACCACCCGCACCTGAAAGCCGTAGGCGTCCAGAAGCGAGGCGATCAATTCCAGCCGCCGATCGCGCCGGGATCGATCCGCCGCCCCTCCCTGGAAACTGAAGCGCGCGTAGTTCTCACGGGAGCTCGCGCCCCAAAAGGCCTGGGTCAAGGAGAGATGGTAACCCCAGCGCAGGCTGATGCTGCAGAACTGTCGGGTGACGAAGGCATAGTTGCCGCCGGCCATGCGCGGGGCCGCACCGGCCTCCAGCTCCGGGTTCATGGTCGATTCCGCCATCACGGAAAACAGCCCTTTGGCATCCGGGGCCGGCGGGCCATCCCAGGGTACGGCGGTGACGCCCTGCCAGAAAGCGGAAAAAGGCAGGGAGTCCACCTCTTCCAGGCGCACGGTTTTCTGCCGAACGGATGAAGGGGGTTCGTCGTCCAACCGCATCACCCACAATCGGACGGGACTGTTGTCGGCCACGAGTTTCTTCCCGGTGTGTCCGGTCAAACCATGGCGGGCACCGAAAGCGAACAGCTCCGCGATCGCCGTTTCATGACAGAAGCGGATGAGATCGTGATAGGTTTTGCAGTTACGGCTCTGGAATTGAGCATCGGTCGGGTCCAGCAGGCCCAGGGGAGAGATCTTTTCCATGATTCGTTTCAAGGACTGATATACCGGGGAAGAGGAAAACTCCGGAGGGCGAGAATCGCTGCGATGCTCAAGCAGCATCGTCACCTTCCCGGGGTAGACCGCCCGATGGTCGGCATCCACGGTGATGATCCCGCCATCGGGAATCAGCCGGGTTCCCATCCGGACATCGACTATCGTTGGGATGGCGAACTCGCGGGCCACCGTCGCCAAATGCCCGGCGACGCCCCCGGCATCGGCGACGATGGCGGCCGCTTTTTTTAAAAGCACCGTCCACCGCGGCAAGGCGTGCTCCACGACCAGGACATCACCATCGCCGAATTTTTCCATATCCGTCCGGTTTTTGACCAGCCGGGCAACACCCCACCCCACCCCGGGGCTCGCGGTCAGGCCTCCCGTCAGCAACGGGGGAAGATCCGCTTGTCGATGCCCGGCATCCTCAGTCACGGGCCCCGTTGCGGGCAACCCCTTCAGCGGCCGGCTTTGCAGCAGGTAGATCTCGCCGGCCTCTGTCATGGCCCACTCGATATCCTGGGGGGATTGAAAATAACCCTCCAGCCGGCGTGCCAGTTCCACCAGCTTCAAACTCGCATCCCGGGTCAAGGGGATGCCTTCGCCTCCGGCCTCCCCCCGGCCGGTATGGCGCGAGATGATCCAGCGGCCGGTGGGACCTCTTTCGACCCCCAGGTGCTCCGGTGACACCCGACCCGCCACCACGGCCCTGCCGGTGCCGGCGGCGGCATTGATGATGAGCCGTTCGGCCGCGACATCCCCCGGATCGCGGGAATACACCACCCCGCCGGCGGCGGCCGGCACCATTCCCAGACATCCGACGCCCATGTGGATCTGCTCGTCGAGCAAGCCGTGTTTTTCGCGATAGGTTATTGCCCGCGCTGTATACTTGCTGGCGAGAATGCGCCGGTAGGCCTGAGGCAGATCGGCCGCATGGACGTTTAGTTCGGTGTCGTAGAGGCCGGCAAACGAATGCTCCGGGGTGTCTTCCCCCAAGGCACTGCTGCGCACGGCCCAAAGGCCGGCACCGCTTGAAGGGTGACACCCCCTGTCGCAGGCATCCCGAATGGCTGCCTCGAGTTCCGGCGGCAATGGGGTTTCAGCGATCAATCGCCGGATCCGGCGGCTCGTCTCCTGGACTTCCCCGACATCATCAGGATCCGTGGACTGATACATCTGATGGATACGGGACGAGAGCCCCTCCTGGGCCATGAACAAGCGCGCCGCAACGGTCGTAATGACGAACCCATCCGGAACCAGCGGGTGGATGTGTTGCTTGATTTCTCCCAGCACGGCCATCTTGGGCCCGACCAGTCCGGCATCCTTTTTGCTCACCTGCTGCATGGATACGACAAGGGGTCCCTCCGCCCTGTCGGGGATAGCCTCGAGCAAGCGGTTGATATCCGCTTGCAGTGCATCAAAGATCTGAAAGAGGTCTCCATGACGGCCGGCCGACATCCGGTTCAGCGTTTCAATGATTTGGTACACCTGGACCGACATCGAGGTCACCCGGGATCGAACGAAGGGCATTCCGAAGGAACGGCCGTTGCTCAGCTTCTGCTCCAGGTCGGACATGTCCAACAGGGTGCGTTCATTGAGGTCCAGCAGGGATTTGAAGTTGAAATATCGAACCTTAAGCAGGTCCCGGGCGGCGGTATCCGCTTGCTGCCGGTGATGGAACAAGTCTTTCAGCCGATTGATCCAATGCGTCATGGGCGCCCCTTTCGTCTGCACCCCTCGGTGAATCAACAACTGTGCCAATTCAAATGGTTCGCCGGTTTCAGCGAGCTGCTTTGAAATCGGAGGTCAGGGGCAGGGCGAGCAGTTTCATTATGAAACACCCTTTTCATGAACACAGGAGGTGATGCATGGGGGCGAAGCTGTTGGTGGTGGATGATGAGGAAAAGGTTCGCATCTACCTGGCCCGGTTGCTGGTAAACCGCGGGTATCAGGTGGAAACAGCCGCCGATGGGGCCTCGGCGTTAGAGAAGCTCACGCATCAGGAGTTCGATGTGGTGCTGCTGGACATCATCATGCCGGGCATGGGCGGGATGGAGGTGTTGCCTCAGCTCAAAAAACTGAAACCGAAGGTTCAAGTGATCATGCTGACGGGAAATGCATCCGTCACGATCGGCGTTGAAAGCATCAAGCGCGGCGCTTTCGATTATCTGCTCAAACCGGTCGACCTCGAACGGTTGAACGAATGCCTGACCCAAGCGCTGGAGCACGGACGAATGTTGCATGGAGGCCCTTCCAGCGTGAGCATATCGTAATCACATCGCTGATGGGCTGCGACCGTCTCCCTGCCGACGGGTTTCCGTTTGTCGGTTTCATTTTGAATTGCCGGGCGGCGCGTCCGTTTCCTTTTGAAACGGTTTTTCGCCTTCCCGGCGCGGTCGAACGGGTCCAGCGCCTTAAAACAGGACCTGCGCTGACGGTACGCTTTTTGTAAGCACTTGGGTGGCCGTTCATCAACCGGCTGGACCCGGAGGGGGGCGTTATGGCTGGGCTTGTCATACCCATCATGGAGTTCTCGCACTTGGACCTGGCGGCGGTTCGCTTTGCCGTCGAATACGGCAAACGCAGCCGGGCGCGGCTCCTGTTCCTCTTTGTCGACGACCCCGAATTCATCCATACCAACGCGCGCAGCCATCCACCCGAGTCTGCCGCGGAGGAGCGCGGCGCCATCCGCAAGCGAATTGAATCATTTATATCCAAGGAACAGGCGCAGGGGGGGCTGAGCCTCGAGGTCCACAACCGCCGGGGTGAGTTCATCCAGGAGGTGCGGCAGTTCATTCGCGACAACCACGCCGATGAAATCGTCCTGCCTGTCTCCGAGGAGCATGGGGCGGATTATCGGCAAGCCCGGCAGGACATTCAATTGCTGGCCCAGATGACTCACTGCCGCATCCTTACGGTAAAACCGAGGCCGAGTTTCGAAGGATCCACCAATCTGGAATAACCCTAACCCATCAGCGGCAGATTCGAAAAAAGGAAGGACCCGACGGTATGGAATCCAGCGGCTTTACCTCCCAAATCGCTCTGGTACTGGGAATGATCGGCTTGGCGGTTTTTCTCTTCATCGTGGAATGGATCCGGGTCGACATGGTCGCCATCCTCATGACCGTGGCCCTGCCCCTGCTTCATCTGGTGACGCCCAAGGAGGCCTTCTCCGGGTTTGCCAGCAACGCGGTGATCTCGATCATCGCCGTCATCATCATCGGGGCGGGGCTGGACAAGACCGGTCTGATCAACCGCCTGGTCAAGCCCGTTGTGAAGCTGGCCGGCAACAGCGCCTCCCGGGTGGTCATCGCCATGGGGGCCACCGTGGCCTTCATCTCCAGCTTCATGCAGAACATCGGCGCCGCCGCCCTTTTTCTGCCGGCGGTCAAACGGGTCAGCAAGTCCATGAACGTGCCGCTCTCCCAGATGCTGATGCCGATCGGCTTTTGCGCCATCCTGGGGGGCACCGTCACCCTGGTGGGCTCGAGCCCCCTCATTCTGTTGAACGACTTGATGGTCCCCTTCAAATTGAAGCCCTTCCAACTCTTCGATGTCACCCCCGTCGGGGTGGCGTTGGTGGTCTGCGGCATCGGCTCCTTCATCCTCTTCGGCCGCTTCGTGCTGCCGCGCGGGGAGATGGATGCCCACAAGGAGCAGGAGACAGGGGCCCGGGCCGCCTATGAAGAGCTGGCCGAATCCTTCGAACTGCTCGTTCCAGCCGATTTCGCCGCCTTCCGCGATCCGGTGACGGTCAAGTCGCTTCGCAACCAGTACCTGGTCAACGCGGTGGCCTATGCCGGTCGCGACCGGCTGAAAATGCTGGCGCTCTCACCGGACATGGAGATCCGCGGCGAGGGACACCTGGCGGTGTTCGGCAAGAAGGAGAACGTCCATAAAATGGCGGAGGAGCTGGGGTTGAACCTGAAGCCCGGCATGGAGGTCTTCAAGGAGGAGCTCTCCCCGGCCATCTCCGGCACCATCGAGGCGGTGGTGGCGCCGCGCTCTGAGTTGATCGGCAAGACGCTGAAACAGGCCCATTTCTGGGAGCAGTACCAAGTCAACCCCGTGGCCCTCTACCGCTCCGACCAGGTCTTCTACAGCGGCCTGTCGACCATGGTCCTGCGCTCGGGAGATTCCATCGTGCTCCAGGGCCCCTGGGAGCGCTTCAAAATCCTGGAGGAGAACCGGAAATTCATCTTCACGACCCCCGTGGGCGAGGTCCTCAAGCCCGAAAAGGCCATTTTCGCCGGTTTGTGGATGGCGGTCTCCCTGATCATGATCATCGTCTTCGACATTCAGCTCTCCGTTGCGCTCATGACCGGCGCCTTCGGGATGATCGTCTGCCGGGTGCTGACCATCGACGAAGCCTATCAGTCGGTGGACTGGCGCACGGTCTTTCTGCTGGCGGGCCTGATCCCGCTCGGCATCGCCACCGAAAAGTCCGGTACGGCGGCCTGGATTGCGAATACGGTCCTGGGGTTTTTCGGAGAGGTTTCCCCGCTCGTTCTGCTGACGGCGATCGCAGTCCTATCCACCTTTTTCACGCTGGTCATCTCCAACGTGGGAGCGACGGTGCTGCTGGTGCCGCTGGTCGTGAACATGGCCATGGCGGCCGGCGCCGATCCGCGCATGGCGGTCCTGGTGGTGGGGCTGGCCACCTCCAACTCCTTCGTCCTGCCGACCCACCAGGTGAACGCCCTTTACATGGGGCCGGGCCGCTATCGCAGTGTCGATTTCATGAAGGGCGGCGGGTTGATGACGGTCGTTTTCATTCTCGTCCTCATGACGATGCTCTATCTCTTTTATGGAATCTGATCCGGGCGGCTTGCAAGAGCGGCCCTCCGGCAGCGGCCTCACGCCGCATCACACGGGAGGTGTAGGATGTCCTCGATCGCAATCTGGTCTCAATACGGAAATCAGAGCCTGGCCGTCGGCCGGCACGTCGCCTCGCAGCTCGGATTCCGGCTGGTTTCCATGCAGGACCTGGTGAAAACGACCGCCGCCGAGTTTCAGATGCCGGAGGCGGAGCTCGCCGCTGTCTTCAAAAAGAGGTCGGGGCTGAAGGGGGTCTTCGCCAAGAAGCCCAGCAAGGGACTGGCCTGCATCGAACAGCAGCTCTGCCGGCTGATCGCCGAGGACCGGCTGGTCTTCGTGGGGCATGTGGGGCTGACGCTGTGCCAGATGATCTCCCATGTGCTCAAGGCCCTGGTGCTGGACCATCCGGGCGGCGGTTCCGGGCCCGCCGACCCCGGGGTCAAGGAGTGGTTCCAGACGGCCTACCAGGAGGATCTCGAGGACCCGAACCTCTACGATCTCACCGTGAACCTGACGCACATGGACGTGGCCGAGGCCGGCAACATCATCATCAACACCCTGCAGCATCACAAGTTCACCCCCATGACCTATTCCCTCAAATGCATGGACAACCTGGAACTCTCGGGCCGGGTGAAGACCCTCCTGGTGGAGAAGTACCCGGATGTGGCGGTCAAGGCGCACGACGGGGCCGTCTACGTCTTTTCCTCGGGGTTCAACCGCGGCAGACAGAAGGCGGCCCTCCAAACGAAGCAGACGCTTTTGGGTCTGGAAGGCGTCAGCCACGTAGAGGTCCATGGCGACAAAAAGCTTTTTGACAGCATCACCTGCGGTCAGGTAAGGTAGTGCTGGCTCAATCCGGAAGACGGGAGGCAGAGACAATGAAGGCGGTCGAGGTGTTGCTTCTGGACGACGAGCCCATTGTGGGGCAGCGGCTCAAAAGCGGGCTGGTCAAAATGGGCTGTACGGTGGAGACCTTCGAAAACCCGGTGGCCGCTATGGCCCGGATCGCTCAGAAGAAATTCGACATCGTCATCACCGATGTGATGATGGCCGAGGCGAACGGGATCCAGGTTCTGGAAGCGGCCAAGAAGCTCAACCCGGAGGTGAAGGTGATCATCATCACCGGCTATGCCACGGCCGAGCTGGCGCGCGAGGCGATGGAAAAAGGGGCATACGACATGATCGCCAAGCCCTTCAAACCGGCCGACCTGCGGGGGCTCGTGGTCCGCGCCATGCAGGAGCTGGGGGTCCAGGTCGTCGCGCCGACGGAGGAGTAGCCTCCGCGCGCGCCCGCAGGGTTTTGCGGGGTTCCCTGCCCGAGACGGCGAAATGAATCTCAGCCACTTTTTCCATCAGCCGGCAGGCGATCGCCATCCGGTACCCGGCGGCCTGGCCCTGACCGAACAGGAACGGGAGCTTCTGGATCGTCCGGCCTTCAGTTTTCGCTTCCAGATCATCCTGGGGTTTCTGATCGTCTTTCTGCTCTCGGTGGCGATCATCATCGGCGCCATGGTGGCGGTCAACCACATCCAGCGGCGCATCACCACCTTCCAGACCTGGCAGCGGTTCCTCTTCGACGTCGAACAGGCCCGGCGCTGGGAGAAGAACTTTTTTCTCTACGGCACCAATCTGCAGGAGGCGCTGGAGAGCTCCCACGAGGCGCAGCGGCTTCTGGAGGCGAACCTGGAGGCGCTGGAGGCCATTTCCGGCCCGCAGGGCAGGGAGGCGATAGCGGGCCACCTGGCCAAGTACCACGCCTTGCTGCAGGACCTTTACCGGCTGGTCCAGGCCGGCACCCTCTCCTCCCGGGTCCAGGACGAACTGGAAACCAACCTGCGGCACTACGGGGCCCTTGTGGTCGAGGACGCCGCCGACGTGGCCGCCCGCGAGAACCAGCTCGTGCTCAGCTGGCTCGATCTCATGCAGAAAGTGCCGACCTATTACCTGGTCTTCCATTTCGTCCTCATGCTGTGGATGACCCGGTTCCTCTCCAACCGCTTCATGAAGCCCCTCAATTACCTGGTCAAGCAGACCAAGCGCATCGCCACCGGTGATTTTTCCGATGTCAAACCGATCCGGAAATACCGGGATGAGTTCACGACGGTGGAGGTGGCGATAAACCGGATGCTGCGCGAGCTGGAGAGCCGGCAGAACTCCCTGATCGACTCCCACAAACTGCGGGCGGTGGGCATCCTGACGGCCGGGGTCGCCCACGAGCTGAACAACCCCCTCAACAACATCATGTTGACGGCGCACGCCATCCTGGAGGAGTACCAGGCGCTCTCCGCGGAGGAGACCGTGGCGATGGTCAAAGACATCGTCGCGGAGACCGACCGTTCCCGGGCCATCGTCCACAACCTGCTCGACTTCACACGTGAGACCGAATCGGTCATGGGACCGCTGCAGTTGGGCCGGCTGTTGGAAGAGACCATCCGGTTGGCGCGCAACCAAGTGAAGGTCAAGCGTGCCATTCTCGAATCGCTCATCGCCCCGGATCTGCCGCAGGTCCATGGCGACCGGCAGCAGCTCAAGCAGGCCTTCCTGAACCTGATTCTAAACGCGCTGGATGCCATCGGAGAAGAAGGGATCATCCGGGTAACGGCGGCCCCGGCGGCCCCGGGCGTTCTGCAGGTTCAGATTGAAGACAATGGCTGCGGGATCCCGGCCGATGCGCTCACCCATGTCTTTGACCCTTTTTACACGACCAAACCCGTGGGCAAAGGCACCGGGCTGGGGTTGTCGGTCGTTCACGGCATCGTGACCAAGCACGGGGGCGACGTCACCGTGAAGAGCGCGCCCGGCCATACCGTGTTTACCGTGACGCTGCCCTGCCGGGCTCCCGTCGCGGCCCCCCTCGATCCCGCCGGGCGGCAAGAGGGCCATCGGACGTGAAACCTCCTTCCACTTGCAACCCGCTGCGGCTGGCGGTCATCGACGACGAGCCTCTGGCGCTCAAGCAGCTGCGCCGGATCCTCAGCCGCCGGGGATACGCGGTGGAGGTGTTTGACGACCCGGTGGCCGCACTGAAGCACATCGACCAGGCCCACGTCGATATCGTCCTGACCGACCTGCGCATGCCGCGGGTGGGCGGCATGGATGTCCTGCGGCACGTCAAGGCGCGGCAGCCCCAGGCCGAGGTGATCCTCATCACCGGTTACGCCTCGATCGACGACGCCGTCGCGGCCGTGAAGCAGGGCGCCTTCTACTACATCGAGAAACCGATATCCCCCGACCAGCTCCTGAGTGTCATTCAGCGCGCCGCCGACAAGATATCCCTCCAGGCGATCAATGCGCAGCTGAAAGAGGAGCTCATGAAAAAAGAGCCCGCCCGCGACATTCTCGGGGTCAGCCCCCAGATCCGGGAGCTGGTCAAGGTCATCGCCAAGGTGGCGCGCATCGACTGCAATGTGCTGATCCAGGGGGAGAGCGGCACGGGCAAGGAGCTCGTGGCCCGCGCCATCCACCTCGGCAGCGAGCGCAGGGAGCACCCCTTCGTGGGGTTCAACTGCGGGGGGTTCGCCGAGGAGCTCGTGGCCAGCGAACTCTTCGGCCATGAGAAAGGGGCCTTTACCGGCGCCCACAGCCTCAAGCCGGGTCTCTTCGAGCAGGCCCAGGGCGGGACGGTGTTCCTGGACGAAGTCGGCGAGATGTCGCTCTCCACCCAGGTCAAGCTCCTGCGGTTGATCCAGGAGCGCAAGGTGCAGCGGGTCGGCGGGTCCAAAGCCGTTCCGCTCGACTTCCGATTGATTTCGGCCACCAACAAGGACCTGGAACGCGAGGTGGGCGCCGGGCGTTTTCGCGAGGATCTCTTTTTCCGCCTGAAAGTGGTGGTGATCCGGACTCCGCCGCTGCGGGAGCGCCCGGAAGACATACCGGTGTTCATGGACTATTTCCTGAACCTCTACAACCTGCGGTACAACAAAGCCATCCAGGGGTTCAGCCCCGAGGCCCGGGACACCCTTTTATCCTATTCGTTTCCGGGCAACGTGCGGGAGCTCGAGCACATCGTCTGCAGCGCGGTGGCGCTGAGCGAGACGGATATCATCGACGTTGCCGATTTGCCCGAGGACTTGCAGGTGCTCGAGGTCGACGCCGTGGCGTGCAATGAACTGAGCACCCTGGAGCAAACCGAAAAGGCGCACATCGTCAGGGTGCTGGAGGCCACCAATTACAGCAAGGTCCGGGCGGCGGAAATCCTCGGGATCCCCAGAACCACCCTGTGGCGCAAGATCCGGAAATACGGCATCCGGGAGATCCGCTGAAAAGACCGAAAGGCTCCCGGCACTTTTGGAAAAAGCGCGAAACGTCCCAAAAGGGCCTAAGCGATCAGGGCAATGGATTGTTCCTAATGCGCGGGACCAATTCAATGCAAAAGACCCCCGAGCTTCTCGTTGTCCGCGGCAGCTGGTGGCGACGTTGCCGCGGCAAGGCCGTTCAAGCCGTCCTGCTCATGGCGGTGTGGCTGATCCTCAGCGGGATGTACGATTTCATCCACATCTTCTACGGCGTGATCTCCGTCGCCTTCGTGGTCTGGCTGAACGACCGGCTGACCCCGCTGCCCCTGGCGGGGGAGCGGTGCGGCGAAAGGCGGATCATCTTCTCCCGGCTTCTGCTCTACATCCCCTGGCTCCTCTGGCAGATCGCCCTCTCGGGCATCTACGTGGCCGGGGTGGTGCTCAATCCCCATCCGCGTCTCGCGCCGACGATCGTGCGCTTCACCTCGCGCCAGCCGGGCGTCGTGGCCCGGGTCATCCTGGGCAACTCCATCACCCTCACCCCCGGCACCATCACCCTCGCCATCAACGGCGACCTCTTCACCGTCCACGCCCTGACCGCCGATACGGCGGCGGGGCTTATCTCCGGGGACATGGAAAGCCGTGTGGGCCGGCTTTATTGCGAGGGCCTGTCGCCCGAGGATGCCTGCTGCGATGTCTACATGCTCAAGTCACGGGGGGAGCGCTAAGTGCAGACGGTCTTCCTTTTGCTGATCCTGCTCCTGGGCGTCGTGCTGCTCCTTCCCTTCTATCGCGTCTACAAGGGACCGACCATCTTCGACCGGCTGTTGGGCGCCGCCGCCATCGGCACCAAGACCATCACCCTTGTGCTGCTCTTCGGCATGGTCTACGGCCGGCTGGACATGTTCGTCGATATTTCGCTCGGCTACGCCACCCTCAACTTCGTGGGCGTTATCGCCATGGCCAAATACCTCAAGGCGACGAAGGGGTTCTGAGCTTGGAACTGATCGTGCTGGTCCAGGAGATCATCGCCGTGCTCCTCATGCTCGGCGGGGTCGTCTTCATGCTCATCGGCAGCATCG
>JALOOS010000179.1 GCA_025454275.1 Desulfobacterales bacterium
ATCTCCTTCCTGCCGGACCCGGTGGATACGAAGGCGATCCGGCTGTTGAAGATCCCCTTGTGGCCGGTCAGGTAGTAGATCACCTCGCTGCAAAAGCGCAGGACCATGTTGCGCAGTTCGGCGGTCTGCCCGGAGTAACGCTTTCCGATCACCTGGCGGGCCTTGAAGGTGTCGAAGAGCCGGAGCTCCATCTGGATCGAATCTCCGGCCTGCTCGAAAAGCCCCGTGATCAGGAGCTCCGCTCCGATCACCGTCCAGTTCTGGAAGTTGATCTCCGTGGCCGAAACCCCGCTCTTCTGCGGATCGAAGAGAAAGGCGCTGCGGTCCATGATCTTAAAGAAACCGGTGAAGTCGAGACTTCCGGCCATCATCTCGACGGCCCGGCTGGAAAAGTCCGCCTCACGGGCCGCACCGGTCAGGTTTTTAAAGGCCGGGAGCGCCAGCGGGATTTTCCTCAAAAAAGGATTGCGGATATCGATATATTGGTAGGAGTCCTGAGCGGCCGCCGGCACCAGCGGCCCACCCAGAAAGGCCAGCAATCCGAAAACGAACAGAAAATGACGATATCTCATCCAAGCTCCTCGCAGCGGGGTACTGGGGCGAAAGCGCCGCTAATATACCGCTTCTCCAACGGAATGCAATCCCTCATCGCAACCCCTCGGGGGTAAAGCGGATGCCGACCTGGACGTAGGGCGCCCGGACGGTCGGCGGGTGGGGTCTGACGGGGCTTGACTTGACGATCGCCCGGTAGGCGGATTCGTCCAGATAGGTGTTGTTCGAACGCTCGGTGTAGCGCACATCGGTGATCTCCCCGTTGGGGAGCACTTTGAAGACGAGTCGCACCTCCAGCTGCTTGTTGCTGCCGGCCAACTGGGGGGAAAAGGCCCAGTTTTTCTCAACCTGGAAGGCCACTTCCGCACGGTAGATGTCCACCGGCTCGATCGGGCCGGGCCCGCCCCCGCCCCCGCCTCCGCCGCCGGCGCCCGCACCGGAGTCCGCCCCGCCGGGACCGGGGGGGCCGGGTCGCGGCGGCGTTGCAGGGTCCCCCTCGCCGAGCTTCTTGCGGATGCGGTCGATGGCCGCGGTGACCGATGAGGTGTCGGGTTCCTTCACGCTCTTCTGGATCCGGTCGACGGCCTTCTCGATCATTTTCTGGGTGTTCTTGGTCTCCTCCTTGAGGGACCTCTTCTCACGCACCGTAGGGGGGGCAATCGAAACCTCGGGCTTGGGCGCCGCCGGCACCGGCACCGGTTTGGGAGCCGGTGCGACCGCCGCCACCGCGGGTTTTTCAACCGCCGGGCGGGGAGGCTCGACCGCCTTGGGCGCTTCCCCGCCCCCGCCGCCCGCCGGGGCCGGCCCCGGCAGCGCCACCAGGTTGACGCTGATCGCCCCCGGGGGCAGGCGCGGAGTGGAAAAACTGGCGGGAACCCAGATCAGGGCGGCGACCAGCACCAAGTGCAGCACCGCAGAGAGCAGAAAATACCTCGCCGGCGAGCGGACATCGCCGCCCTCCTCCCAGCGATCGTTGCCTGCGGGATCCCGTTTCGGTTTCATTTGCGTTTGGGTTTGGCCGCAGCGGCGGCCTTTTCGGATACCGCCGGTTCGGTCACCATTCCCAGCTTGTCGACGCCGGCATCCTTGATGCGGCCCATCACCTGGGCCACGAGCCCGTAAGGCACTTCCCGGTCCGCTTTGAGATAGAGCTCGGGGGAGGCTCGGCCTTGAATGATCTTGGCCAGCTTGCCCTCGAGCTCGTCCAGGGAGACTTCAAAATCGTTGATGAAAATCTGGCTGTCCTTGCGAACGGTGACCATCAACTGCTCTTCGCGCGAATCGAGCGGCTGGGCGGTGACCTGCGGCAGGGCCACATCCAACCCCTGCACCATCATCGGCGCGGTCACCATGAAAATGATCAGGAGGACAAGCATGACGTCCACGAGCGGCGTCACGTTGATCTCGGACATGAACCCACCATCACCGTTTCCGCTTTTCACCCTTTCCTCCTCTCCACCCGCAGGATGTCCCGCTCGATGATGTTCAGGAAGTCGGCCGAGAAGCTCTGCAGCTCGGTCTCCACGATGCGGATCTTGTTCATGAAGTGGTTGAATGCGATTACGGCCGGTATCGCCGCGGCCAGCCCTGCCGCCGTGGCGATCAGCGCCTCGGAAATCCCGGGGGCGACGGTGGCAAGATTCGCGGAGCCTTTTAAACCGATGCTGTGAAACGACCCCATGATGCCCCACACGGTCCCGAACAGCCCGATGAAGGGGCTGGTGTTGCCGATCGTGGCCAGAAAGGGCACCATTTGGGTCATCCGGGTCATTTCGGTGTTGATCGCACGCCGCAAGGCGCGCTTGACGTTGTCGGTCGCAGTGATGCGCGCCCCGAAGGCGAATACCGGAGCCACGCTCCCGGAGCCGGCCTCGGCGGCCTCGGGCATCTCACCGGCCTGGCTGGTCTTCTTCAGCTCCAGGTAGGCGACCCGGAAAATCCGGGCCAGGGGGCTTCCCGGAAGCTGTTTGGCGCGGGCAAAGGCATTTGAAAAATCCCGGCTTTTCCAGAAATAGTCGCTGAAATCGGCGGACTCGCGGAACGCCCGGCGGATGGTGCGGTATTTGATGAGGATGATGGCCCAAGTGCTGACCGAAAAACCCAGCAGCACCAGCAGCACCACCTGGCCGACCAGACCGGCGCTGCGGATCATCGCGATCAGATCCATTTGCACTGATTCCATAATGGGTTTCCGTTCCTCCTCGAAAGAGAAAATAAGGCGCTCGTCGTGAACCGCTGGGGATTCGGGCGTGGAGAGAAGATGTCGTCAGAAGGAGAATTTCCGGCGTCCTTGCACCACGGCGGCGGCGGCGTGTGCGGGGGTGCTCGCGCCTTCCTGGCCCGGGACGCATCCCGGTGCCGCGGCCAGGCAACCCGCATTTCGGTTTAAATTTTTTTTATATCACAAGACGTGGGGAAGTCAAATAGGGGGTTGCCTTCGGCGGCCGCCCGGCATAAAACCGAAGCGCTGCCGCGCCGTCCCCCGCGCCGGGTGCCCGGCGGCAGGGTTTTGGACCCGATGAATAGCCGATGAAAACGGAGGAAGCTCCCTTTATGAAACCCGTCGCCGACCTGCTGTTCGAGGCCCGCATGCTCAAGAACATCCCGCGTTCCGGCTTCCAGTTCCTGGGGGCCGGCCGCGAGTCGGTGGCCGAGCATGTCCACAGTACAACGTTCATCGCCTTCGTGATGTCCCATCTCGTTCCGGACGTGGACCCCCTCAAGCTGATCAGTCTCTGCCTGGTGCACGATCTGCCCGAGGCCCGCACCGGCGACATGAACTCGGTTCAAAAAGCCTATGTCCGCACCGACGAGGAGAAGGCGGTCGCGGACGCCACCCGGCACCTCCCATTCGGAGCGCAGATCGCCGCGCTCATTGCCGAATACCGGTCCGGGAGCTCACCGGAGGCCCGCCTGGCGCAGGACGCGGATCAGATCGCCCTTATCCTGGAGCTGAAGGACCTCGCCGACATCGGCTGCGAACCGCCGAAGGAGTGGCTGCCGCACGTGCTCGCCCGGCTGCGGACAGATACGGGCAAGGCGATCGCCGCCGCCGTCATCGCGACCCGCCGCACCGACTGGTGGTGGGCGGCGGCCGAGGCGGTGGAAAAACAAGAATAGGGGGTTCACGGTTGCCGGGTTCACGGTTAAACGGTTGCGATGACCCCGGGGTCGGTATCGGTATCGGAATCGGTACCGGCCTTTCCGTTTCCGGTAGAACAGTGTCGCCGGCGCTTTGTTTCCGAGGTGAAAAAACCCCGGTCCGGCATTCCCCGTTCAGCACCCTGAGGTCCCCCCCTGCTCCGTCTCCAACCGTGAACCGTGAACCCGCAACCCGTCAACCCGTTCTCGTGCCTGTTGACAGTTTCGGGACAATTTTTTACACAGGGAGTCTTGTCGACCCGCAGGCCGACAGTCACTTTCCACCTCCTGGAGGACGACCCATGAATTGGTTCACGGCGGCCCTCGGATCATCCGTCGGCAAAAAGCTCATGATGGCCCTGACGGGCCTGGCCTTTGTCGGATTCCTCGCGGCCCATCTGGCCGGAAATCTAACCCTGATCGCCGGAAAAGAGGCTTTCAACGGGTATGCCGAGAAGCTCCAGTCATTGGGGCCGATCCTGTACCTCTTCCGCGCCGGCCTGATCGGTTTCGCCCTGGTGCACATTATAACCGGCCTCTATCTGTTTTTACAGAACCGCAGCGCCCGGCCTGTCCGCTACGCGGTGGACACCTCGGCCGGCGGCCGCACGATCAGCTCCCGCACGATGCCTTACACCGGTCTGATCATCCTCGCATTTCTGATCTTTCACCTCTTCCACTTCACCTGGACCGACAAAGGCTCCCGCACCATTTTCGATCTAGTGGCCGCCTCTTTCCAGCAGCCGGCGTTTATTCTGCTCTACGCCGCGGCGATGGTCGTGGTGGCCCTGCACGTGCGCCACGGCTTCTGGAGCGCCTTTCAGTCCGTCGGCGCCAACCATCCGAAAACCATGCCGGCCCTCATGGC
>JALOOS010000180.1 GCA_025454275.1 Desulfobacterales bacterium
CTGGTCGCCCACCGGGTGGCCGGGCCGGTCCTGGAACGTCACCGGCAGGAGATCCCTCTCTGGCGGTTTCACCGCCGGGCGGCCCGGGACGCGGCCGGCCATCAGTTCAGCCTGATTTTCTTCGCCGACCGCCGCACCGCCGGCCGGGTCAACGCCGAGGTCCTCGGCGACCCCATGGTGCAGGCGGCCAAAACCGCCGGGCGGCTGGCAGCGGTGGTCTGCGATGACCCGGCGGTGGTGCTGAAGCCTGGGGTCGGGGATACGAGCGACCCCGCCTGGTCCCCGCCCCTGCGCGATGCCTGGCCCTATTTCCTGATGGGCGCGAGCCGCACCTGGCTCGAGCTGATCACCCGATTGGCCGGGGCCGCCCCGGAACCGGAAGGCTTCGCCGCCGCCGAAGAGCGTTATCTCAGGCTGAACTCCGCTGTTTCCGCCATCTGGCAGCGGGAGGGACGCCACGCCTTCCTGCACCACCTGAATGCCGTCTTCGGCTATGAACCGGTCCTCATCATCGACAAACGGCTCATGAATTTCTGATCGCCCGGCAGATCTGCGTGGTTCCGGGCGGGCCGCCGACCCGAAGCGCACAGCGCCAGGCTGCCGGCGGGGGTTTGCCAAACGGCATCATCGGAAATATGTTAAACAAACTTCATCAATGGAGGTGATTGCGATGCCGTTGATGCGAATAACGGCGACAGGGGCGGTCATGGGCATGCTGATCCTGGTAGCGCTCTGCTTTCCGGCAGCAGCCGATCCGCTGAAAGGCTGGGGGATTTCAGACCCATACAACAAGCTTTACAGCTACAAGGAAGCCGAACGGATCAAGGCGACCGTCGTCAAAGTGGTGGAGGTGGTGCCCATGCCCGGAATGGCCCCGGGCGTTGCCCTCGAGGTACGCGAAGGCGGCGAGACCATCATCGTCCACCTGGGTCCGACGGCCTTCCTCAAGCCGGCGGATATCGGCATCAAGCCCGGGGACCGGGTCACCATCCGCGGCTGCTGGGCGGAGGTCAACGGCAAGGATGTGCTCATGGCCTCCAAGGTCAAGAAAGGGGAGAGTTTCGAACTGAAGATGCGGCTGACCAGGGACGGGACCCCCTTCTGGACCATGACACCGGAGCAGCTGGCCAAAGAGCAGAAGAGCAACGACTGAACCGATGCGATCACGGCACGCTCTCGCAGTCGCTGCCGCCGGAGACCGGAATGTCCTCAGACACCCGCATCATCGGGGAGTTGCTGGAAGCATCGGGCGCTTACTGGAAGAGCTGCGCCCTGCATGCCGCCGTCAAGCTGGATCTCTTTTCGATTCTGGAAGATGATCGCCTATCGGCAGGGGAGATGGCCGTCCGCCTTCAGGGCTCCGCCCGCGGGGTTGAGGCCCTGCTGAACGCGATGGCGGCCGCGGGGCTGCTGCAAAAGACAGACGGCCGCTACGCCAACTCGCCCGCCGCACGCAAGCTGCTCTGCCGCGATTCGCCGGAGTTCATCGGCCACATGATCCTGCACCATCACCACCTGGTGGACTCCTGGGCGCGGCTGGATGAGTCCGTGCGGAGCGGCGACCCGGTTCGGGAGCGGCCGCCCGTCAGCCGCGCGGAGTGGCGCGAGAGCTTCCTCATGGGCATGTTCACCAACGCCATGGCGGCGGCGCCCGCGGTCACGGCGGCCGTCGACCTTTCCGGCCGCTGCCGGCTGCTCGATTTCGGCGGCGGCCCCGGTACCTATGCGATCCACTTCTGCCGGAAACACCCGGAGCTGAGCGCCGACGTATTCGATCTGCCCGAATCGCGCCCGTTCGCCGAAAAAACCATCGCGCGCTTCAATCTCGCCGGGCGCGTGAGATTCCTGCCCGGGGACTACCACCAAGACGAGGTCGCCGGGCCCTACGATGTCGCCTGGCTCTCCCACATCCTGCACGCCGAAGGTCCTGAGGCCTGCCTGAAGATCCTGCACAAAGCGGCAGCGGCCCTCGCTCCCGGGGGGATGCTGATCGTGCACGAATTCATTTTGAACGACGCCATGGACGGACCGCTCTTCCCGGCCCTCTTCTCGCTCAACATGCTGGTTGGAACATCCTCGGGCCGATCCTACTCCGAATCGCAGATAAAAGAGATGCTCGCGGCCGCCGGCGCCAGCGCTATCCGGCGTATCCCCCTGAGAGCTCCGAACGATTCGGGCATCATCCTCGGGACGGTATGATGGCGGAGCAATCATCCCATCATCGGCCGCCGATTCTCTCCATCGTGGGCCGCTCCAATTCCGGCAAGACCACCCTGATCGAAAAGCTGATCCCGGAGCTGCGGCAGCGCGGGTACCGGATCGGCACGATCAAGCACACCCACCACGCGGTCGAGATCGACCGCTCCGGCAAGGACAGCGCGCGGCATCGCGCCGCCGGTGCGGAAGCGGTCATGCTGACCGGCCGCGGCCGCATGTTCCTGGTCAAAGCGGTGGCCTCCGAGTCGCTCACCGATCTGGCCGGGTATTTCGACGGCATCGATCTGCTCATCACCGAGGGGTTCAAACACGAAAGCCAGCCCAAGATCGAGGTGGTCCGGTCGGCGCTGGGCAGAGAGCTGCTATGCCGCGAAGACCCTTCCCTGATCGCCGTTGCCACCGATGCCGTTCTGGAGGTCCATCTTCCCGTCTTCCGGCTGGATGACCCGGCCGCGATCGCCGACTTCATCGTAGGCCGCCTCCTGGCCGCAGCAGCCATTTGACATAAACGGTCAAAACCGATAGCTCGGTATCCAGACCGGCGCCGACGCCGGCATGTCATCCGCAGCCGGGAAGCGAACGATCGCATGGCGGATTTTCCCCTCGAATCCATGATGTGCCGCCGGGACAACCTCGAACAGGTCCTGGACAACCTCAAGGAAGGCATCATCGCCCACGATGTGCAGCGCCGGGTCTTCTTTTTCAACCGGGAGGCGGAGCGCATCACCGGCTACCACCGGACCGAGGTGCTCGGCCGCGACTGCCACGAGGCCTTCGGCGCCCCCCTGTGCGGCGGCCGCTGCGCCTTCTGCGATGAGACCCCCGCCCCGCCGGAGCGCGCCGACTACGACCTCACGATTCTCACCAAGGCCGGCGACACCCGCCGCATCGAAATGACCGTCACCCGCATGAGCGATGGAGAGGGCGGCATCGCCGGCGTGCTCTCCTGCTTCCGGGATGTCACCGACCTCTTCCGGCTGCGGCTCACGGCCGGTCGGCTGATGAGCTTCGGCAACATCATCGGGCATGACAGCAAGATGCTGACCGTCTTCGCGCAGATCCGGGACGTTGCGGGCTATGACTTCCCGGTCCACATCTCCGGGGAGACCGGCACCGGCAAGGAGCTTGCGGCCGGCGCCATTCACGCCGAAAGCCGGCGTGCCGGGGCGGCCTTCGTGCCCATCAACTGCGGGGCGCTGCCGGAGGGGCTGATCGAAAGCGAGCTCTTCGGCCACGTGCGGGGGGCTTTCTCCGGCGCCGTTCGCGATAAAAAGGGGCGTTTCGAGCTCGCCGACGGCGGGACGGTGTTCCTGGACGAGGTGGCCGATCTCTCCATCCCCATGCAGGTGAAGCTGCTGCGTTTCCTGCAGGAAGGCAAATTCGAGCGGGTCGGCGGCGAACAGACGATCAGCGTCGATGTGCGCGTCGTCAGCGCCACCAACAAGAATCTGAAAAAAGAGGTGGAGCGCGGCCGTTTCAGGGAGGATCTCTTTTACCGGCTGAACGTCATCCCCATTCATCTGCCGCCGCTGCGGGAGCGCAAGATCGACATTCCCTACCTGATCGACCACTTCCTGAAAGAGGCCGCCGAGCGCTACGGTCGGGAGCCGCTCAAGATCGCCAGCCCCGCGCTGGCCCTCATGCTGGACTACCGCTGGCCGGGAAACGTGCGCGAGCTTCAGAACGCGGTCCAGTTCGCTTTTGTCAAGTGCGGCGGCAAGCTCATCCTGCCGGAGCACCTCCCCCTGGAGCTGCGCGAGGCGGGTGCGGTGTGCACCCGGCGGGGACCGGTCAAGAAGCTCGAGATCGATGCGGTGCGGCAGGCCCTGACCCGCACCGGCGGGAACAAGGCCCGAGCCGCGAAATTGATGGGGGTGGGCCGGGCCACCTTGTACCGCTTCCTGGGCGAGCACCCCGAGCTAGTATAAAAGCGGGTTCTGGAGGGATCAGCGCCCGGCGACGCCCAGCTCCTGCTTCAACCAGGCCTTGGCCTGCGGATCCAGGGCATAAACCCCTTTGAGTTCGCAGACATCCTTTTCGAACCGGCGGGGCAGCTCGAAGCGTGCCAGCTCCCGGGCCTCGTCCGAGTTGCGCCGGATCAGATAGATATAGTAAGGTCTGTTCCAGCAGTTCACCACGAAATAGGTGGTGAAGTCGCCCTTCGAACGGATCACGAATCCGTCGCCGCGGGCCCAGTTGTTGCCCCATTCCAGGTAGAGCCGCACCGCCTCCTCAGGGGTCATCTCCCAGTTGATCTCGTCGATGATATCCGGCTGTTTTTTGAGCTCCTCCAAGGTCATCATGGACGCACCCTCCTTTTGATAACGAAACCTAAGAGAGAACGATGAACCGCTCGCGTTACGCGGCCGCGTCGAGCGACCGGCGGTCGGCCATGGACATCAGCTGGCGCTCGCGCGCCTTGTCGATGCCGAGGGCCTTTCTCTTCTTGTCGATGTGCTCGATGATCAAACGGGCCATCTCGTAGGGATCATTGGCAAAACCCCACTTGCCCATGCCCATCTTCTCGAGCTCCTCGAAAAGGTGTTTATGGAACTTGGTGCCCTCCACGGTGGGGAAGGTGACGCCGAACACGGTGAAGACGCCCGAGGCCACGAAGTACTGGCCGATGGAGATCGCCTTCTCGCTCATGTACTCGGGGGCCGCTCCGGCCACCGGCAGGTCGGCGATGCTGTTGCCCAGGCCCCCGGTCTTGACCATCTCGGCGGCGGCGATCAGGATGCGGCTGTTGTCGACGCAGGAGCCGATCCCGAGGACCGGCGGCATGCCGACGGTCTCGCACACCTCTTTCAA
>JALOOS010000181.1 GCA_025454275.1 Desulfobacterales bacterium
AAACCCCATGGCGGCGATCCGGAGCGTGCCGTGGCCGACCAGACCCATGGCGTTCACGACCGGCCGGCCGGCTGCGACCTTGGCCGCATACTGGCCGAAGCCCAGCCAGTCGACGGGCCCGGTGAAGCGCCCCGGCCCGCCCACGGCATGGTCGACCGCCTCGCGGGCCCGCCCGGGTGCGAGCGGCGCGAGCGAGGCCCCGCAGTTGCCCACCACTTCGAGGGTCACCCCCTGGCGCAGCTTGATCTCCCCCTCGGGGTGCTCGAGGTGGTAGCGGTCGGAGTGGCAGTGGATGTCGATGAAGCCCGGGGCGAGCGCCAGCCCCGCGGCCTCGATCGTGCGCGCGGCCGCCCCTTCGATGCGCGGGGCCACGGCGGCGAAGCGGCCCGCGGCCACGGCCGCATCGGCCTGAATCGCCGGGGCGCCGGTGCCGTCGAGGAGGGTCGCCCGGCGGATGAGAAGATCGTACATGGGCCTTTTACTTTTTTAGCGTTAAAAAATTTCTTCTAACGGCAAAGCGCTCGGGCTGTCAACAGTTACCTCGGGGCGGCATATTTCCTGTTGACTTCGGCCCGGGATGGTGTGAAGTAATCGCGGTTGATTGAACCGGCAGCACCCTCATCCAATCCCACCCCAACCAGAAGGGAGAAGCGGATCATGAAGAAGCTGATCGTGGCAATCCTGGCGCTCGTTTGGCTCGTCGTTTACGACGGGGACCTCTACGGCCTGGACCCGCACAAGTGCACGCGCATCCAGGAGTTCCTGGTCCTCATGAACATCTACCGCTCCCTCTACCGCTGGGACCCGGACAAGAGCATGCCGGTCCTCGACCTCGCGACCCGGGCGGAGATCTCGGCGGACGGGCTCACCTACACCTACCACCTGCGCCCCAACGTGAAATTTCACAACGGGCGGCAGATGACGGCCGACGACATCATCTACTCCTACAACCGAATCGCCGACCCCAAGCTGAAAAGCCCCTCGGTGCGCTTTGTGCGCATCATCAAAGGGGCGGGCGATGTGATCGACGGCAAGGCCCCGACCATCAGCGGGCTTAAGAAGATCGACGACCTCACGCTGCAGCTGACCCTGGCCGATCCGGTAAACCCGAGCTTCAGCCTGCGCGAGCCCGGCATGGCCATCGTGCCCCGGGAGGCGGTGGAGGGCAAGGAGGATCTCTTCCACACCAGCGCGCCGGTGGGCTGCGGCCCCTTCAAATTCGTGCGCTGGGTCAAGGGCAGCGAGGTGGTCCTGGAAAAGTTCCCCGAGTTTTTCATCCCGGGCCGCCCCCTGCTCGACAAGGTGGTCTACCGCATCTCGAACGAGGCCTCGGCCCGCGACATGGCCTTCCGGGCCAAGGACCTCGATGCCACCATCGTGGGCTCGGCCCAGTACGAGGCCTACAAGAACGACCCGGTCATCTCCAAGAACATGATCGAGGTGGCGGAGATGTTCACGCGGATCGTCGGCTTCAACATGGACTTCGAGCCCTTCAAGAAAAAAGAGGTGCGCCAGGCGATCAACTACGCCGTGGACCGGGATCTGATCATCCAGAAGCTGCTCAAGGGCAAGGCCTTCCTGGCCACGGGATGGCTGCCCACCAGCTCGGCGGCCTTCGACCCGACCGTCAAGCCCTATCCCTATGACCCCAAGAAGGCCAAGGAGCTTCTGGCCAAGGCGGGCTACGCCAACGGCTTCACCATCGACCAGGCCATCGGCACCGGCAACGAGAGCTGGGGGGTGGTGGTCTACGAGGCCATGCTGCCCTATTTGAAGGAGGTCGGCATCACCCTCAAGATCCAGCAGATGGAGGGGGCCGCCATGGTGGAGCGCAACAAGAACGGCGAGTTCCAGACCTTCATCTGGTCCATCGGGTCCGGACCGGACATCCTGGGCACCCTCAAGCGCTTCCACTCGGAGAACACCCGCGCCGGCGGAAACTACTTCAACTACAAGAACCCGGAATTCGACAAGCTGCTGGACCGGGCCGCGGCCGAACGCGACTCGGCCAAGCAGCTCGATGTGCTCAAGCAGGCCAACAACCTGCTCTTCGAGGATACGCCCGTGTGGTACTTCAACTACAACAAGGCGGTCCTGGCGCAGCATCCCTGGGTGCACGGCTTCAAGCCGGTCGCCATCGAGCTGATGTTCCAGGACATGACCGAAGTCTGGGTGGATGACTCCTCCCCGCGGGCCAAGCAGAAGTAGGCGCCGCCCTGCGGAGATCCCTGCGTCCCGCCCCGGCGCCGTTGCGGCGCAGGGGCGGGGCGGTTTTCCTTTTGGATAGGCTTCCATGGCCGCCTACGCGCTGCGCCGACTGATCCAGTTCATTCCGACCATCTTCGGCGTGATCCTGATCCTGTTTCTGCTCCTGAACGTCCTGCCGGGCAACGCCGCCCTCATGGCCGGCGGCGCCCAGGACGTCAACGTCGACGCCACCTACATCGAGCTCATGAAAAAAGAGTGGGGGCTCGACCAGCCGCTTCACACCCGTTTTCTCGATTACATGGGCAGGCTCCTGGTGGGGGACCTCGGCAAGTCCTTCCTGCGGCGCGAGCCGGTGGCGGACCTGCTCGCCTCGCGCATCTGGCCGACCCTCAAGCTGGCGGTGGCGGCCATGGGGATCGCCGTCTGCCTGGGCGTCCCGCTGGGGTTCTACTCGGCGCTGCGCCAGGGCTCCTGGGCCGACACCGGCTCCATGGTCGGGGCCGTCTCGGGCGTGAGCCTGCCCCAGTTCTGGCTGGGGCTGCTGCTGATGTATCTCTTTGCGGTCAAATTCCCCGTTCTGCCGCCCCAGGGCTACGGCGACGGCAGCCTGAGCCATATCCTCCTGCCGGGGTTCACGCTGGGGGTGGGGTACATGGCCCTTCTCGCCCGCACCACCCGGGCGGCCGTGGTGGAGATCCTCACCACCGACTACATCCGTACGGCCCGGGCCAAGGGGCTGCCGGGAATCGTCATCAACCGCAAGCATGTGCTGCGCAACGCGCTGATCCTCGTCCTGACGACGGCCGGCCTGCAGTTCGGCGGTCTCATGGGGCACACGGTCATCGTCGAGAAGCTCTTCAGCTGGCCCGGGGTGGGATCGCTGCTCGTCGACTCGATCTTCCAGCGCGACATCCCGGTGACCCAGGGCTGCGTGCTCTTCCTGATCCTCGTGTTCCTGCTGGTCAACCTGGCCGTGGACCTGCTCTACGCCGTCATCGACCCGAGGATCGAGTATCGATGACCCCGGGCCTGAGAAAGCTCCTGCAGCGGACCAATCTGCTCGTCGGCGGGGCGATCAGCCTCGCGGTGGTCCTCACGGCGCTCCTGGCCCCCTGGATCGCCCCCTATCACCCCATCGACGACGCCAACCTGCTCTATGCGGACGAGCCGCCCAGCGCGCGGTTCTGGTTCGGAACCGACTCCCAGGGGCGGGACATCCTATCGCGGATCATCTACGGGGCCCAGATCTCCCTCGCGGTGGGGCTGATCAGCCAGGGGCTGAACAGCCTGATCGGCATCCTGCTCGGGCTGACGGCCGGCTTCTTCGGGCGCTGGTGGGACGATCTGGTCATGGGGCTCACCAACATCATGCTGGCCATCCCCTCCATCATCTTCGCGCTCGCCGTCATGGCCCTCCTGGGACCGGGGCTGGTGAACGTGTTCGTGGCCCTGGGCCTCACCAACTGGGCCTACTCCTGCCGGATCACCCGCTCCCAGGTGCTCTCGGCCAAGTCCCTCGACTACGTCAAGGCCGCGCGGGCGCTGGGCTACGGCCGGTGGCGGATCATGATCACCCAGATCCTGCCCAACATCATGGGGCCGGTCCTGGTCGTCGCCACCCTGGGCGTGGCCGGGGCCATTCTCATCGAGGCCGCCCTCTCCTTCCTGGGATTGGGGGTCCAGCCGCCGGCCCCGAGCTGGGGCGGGATGCTCTCCTTCGCCCGGGAGAAGATCTTCACCGCCCCCTGGATCTCCATCTTCCCCGGCCTGGCCATCTTTGTCACCGTGCTGGGGCTGAACCTGCTCGGCGACGGGCTGCGGGACCTGCTCGACCCGCACACGAGCCAGCAGCGGCGGTAACAGGAGGCGCCGGGACCCCGGATGATCACCGAGAACTGGAAGGAACTGCTGCAGAACCGGGTGGCGGCGCATCTTTCGCCCGCCCTGGCGCTCTACCGCCGCATCCACGCCGCACCCGAGCTCTCCGGCGAGGAGGCCGCCACCTCCGCCCTGGCGGCCGATCGGCTGGCTGCGGCCGGATTCGAGGTGGCCGCGGGCCTGGGCGGCCACGGGGTCGCCGGCCGCCTGCAGAACGGGCCCGGCCGGCGCCTCCTGATCCGCGGGGACATGGATGCGCTGCCGGTGCGGGAGGAGACCGGGCTGGCCTACGCCTCGCGCGTCACCCGCCCCGGCCCGGACGGGCAACTGGCGCCGGTGATGCACGCCTGCGGCCACGACCTGCACACGGCGGCCGTCCTCGGGGCGGGCGCGATCCTCTCCGACCTGCGGGGGTTATGGAGCGGGGAGCTCATCGTGGTCTGCCAGCCGGCCGAGGAGACCGTGGGCGGGGCGAAGCTCATGATCGCCGACGGGCTTTACGATCGCTTCGGCCGGCCCGACTGGGCCATCGCCCTGCATGTGCGCCCCGAGCTGCCGGCCGGAACGGTCGGGCTGCGGGAGGGGGTCCTCTCCTCGGGCTGCCTCTCGCTGGATGTGACCCTGCGCGGCCGGGGCGGACACGGCGCGGCCCCGCACAAGGGGATCGATCCCATCGTTCTGGCGGCCCAGTTCGTGCTGGCCGCCCAGACCGTCGTCAGCCGCCAGACCCACCCGGCGGAGATGGTGCTGGTGACGATCGGATCGATCCACGGCGGCAGCAAACGCAACGTGATTCCGGAGGCGGTCGAGCTCAAGCTGACGGTGAGGGGGTACAAGGAGGCGGTCATCGCCGCGGCCGACGCCGCCCTCCGGCGCCATGCGCGGGGCCTCGCCCTGGCGGCGGGGCTCTCCGAGGAGGAGATGCCGCTTTTTCATACGCCCGAGCCGCCGTTTCGCCCCGTCGTCAACGACGAACCCCTCACCCGGGCCCTGCGCGAGCG
>JALOOS010000011.1 GCA_025454275.1 Desulfobacterales bacterium
GTGATCGCCGCCGTCAGCGTCGTCTTCCCATGGTCGATGTGCCCAATCGTCCCCACATTCACGTGCGGCTTCGTTCGCTCAAACTTCTGCTTGGCCATCCGTTGCTCCTCTCCTTAAAATGCGAAGGGCATAAACACCGGTATGCCCTCCACGACCACACCCGAATTCGTTCGAATGAACGCTTACCAGCGGAAGTGGGCAAACGCCTTGTTCGCCTCGGCCATTTTGTGGGTGTCCTCCCGCTTTTTGACCGCCGATCCGCGGTTGTTGGCGGCATCCATGAACTCGGCGGCGAGTTTTTTCGCCATCCCCTTTTCCGGCCGCTGGCGGGCGTAGCTGATCAGCCACCGGAACCCCAACGCCGTCCGCCGCGAAGGCCGTATCTCGGTCGGGACCTGGTAGGTGGACCCGCCGACCCGCCGGGAGCGCACTTCGATCATGGGCCGCACATTGTCGAGGGCCTTCTCGAACAACTTCACGGGCGGCTCCTTGGTCTTCTCGCCGATGATCTCGAAGGACTCATAGACGATCCCCTCGGCCGTGCTGCGCTTGCCGTCGTGCATGAGGCAGTTGATGAATTTCGCCACCAGTCGGCTGCCGAACTTGGAATCGGGGCGAATGATTCTCTCGGCGACTTCTCTGCGTCTGGGCATCTTGACTCCACCACATGATCAGGCGCGCCGCTCAGGGCGGCGCGCGGGTTGGGGTGCGGACCGCTCGCGCGGCCTATTTGGGACGCTTGGCGCCGTACTTCGAGCGGCCTTGCCGCCGGTCTTCGACGCCGAGCGTGTCCAGGGTCCCGCGGACGATATGGTAGCGCACGCCGGGCAGGTCCTTCACGCGGCCGCCGCGCACGAGCACCACCGAGTGCTCCTGGAGATTGTGCCCGATGCCCGGAATGTAGGCGGACACCTCGATCCCGGTCGTCAGCCGCACGCGCGCGACCTTGCGCAGCGCCGAGTTCGGCTTTTTGGGAGTCGTGGTGTAGACCCGGGTGCAGACACCGCGCTTCTGCGGCGCCCCCTTGAGGGCCGGGGTCTTGTTCTTCTTCTTCGCGCGCGTGCGCGCGCGGCGCACGAGCTGGTTGATCGTCGGCATAATCTCCTCGTTGCGATGAGTTTCCGATTTACAAAATCGACGATTACTATAAGGGATTTGACAGTTTGTCAAGCAATTTCTTCACGCGCTCCGCCGCCCGCACCGGCGCAGGGCCGACGCGGCGGATCGCTTAAACCGTCACCTCCACCTCCAGGTCGTCGAAGGCCGGCAGACCGGTCCCGGCCGGGATCAGCCGGCCCATGATGACGTTTTCCTTGAGTCCCCGCAGCCGGTCCACTTCACCGCGGATGCTGGCGTCCGTCAACACCTTGGTGGTCTCCTGGAACGAGGCCGCGGAGACCCAGCTGTCGGTGCTGAGAGAGGCCTTGGTGATGCCCAGGATGAGCGGTTCGCCCACCGCCGGCCGGCCGCCGCGGGCCACGATCGCCTGGTTGGTCTCCTCGAACTTGGCCCGGTCGACCTGCTCTTCCAGGATGAACTCGGAGTCGCCCACCTCCATCACTTTGACGCGGCGCATCATCTGGCGCACGATCACCTCGATGTGCTTGTCGTTGATGCGCACCCCCTGCAGGCGGTAGACCTCCTGCACCTCGTCCACCAGATACTTGGCCAGCGCCACCTCCCCCTTGATCTTGAGGATGTCCTGGGGAATGGCCGAGCCCCCGATCAGGGCCTCGCCGGCACGGACGTAATCGCCCTCGTAGACGTTGATGTGCTTGCCGCGGGGGATCAGGTACTCCTTCTTGTCGCCCACATCCACCGGCGTGATCGACACCTTCTGTTTGCCCTTCTTGTTGCCCTTGGAGATCGACACGTAGCCGTCGATCTCGCTCAACACCGCCACCTCCTTGGGCTTGCGCACCTCGAAGAGCTCGGCCACCCGCGGAAGCCCCCCGGTGATGTCTTTGGTCTTGGTGGTCGCCCGGGGCAGCTTGGCCACCAGGTCGCCGGCCTTGACCTCATCGCCTTCGTCGACCAGCAGGATGGCATTGATCGGCAGGATGTAGCGCGCAAACCCCGAGGAGGCCGGCAGCTTGGCGGTCTTGCCGTCCTTGTCCTTGATGGAGATGCGCGGCCGCTCCTCGGCGCTCTTGGACTCGATGATCATCTGGCTCGCCTTGCCGGTGATCGGGTCGACCTGCTCCTTCATGGTGCGGCCGGGCACGATGTCCCCGAACTTGACCGTCCCGTCGACCTCGGTGATGATCGGGGTCGTGAAGGGGTCCCAGGTGGCGAGCTGCTCGCCGGCCTTGACCTTCTGCCCGTCCCTGACGTTCAGGTGGGCCCCGTAAATGACCGGGAAGCTCTCGAGCTCGCGGCCGGTGTCGCTCAGCAGGAGCATCTTCCCGCCGCGGCGGTTCATGGCCACCATCTTGCCCTCGGAGTTCCGGGCCACGTTCAGGTCGACGAACTTGACGGTGCCCTCCAGCCGCGCGCGGATATCGGCCTGCTCCACCCGCCGGCTGGCGGTGCCGCCGATGTGGAAGGTGCGCATGGTGAGCTGGGTGCCCGGCTCGCCGATCGACTGGGCCGCCAGGATGCCGATGGCCTGGCCCTCCTCCACCAGCAGCCCGTGGGCGAGGTCGCGGCCGTAGCACTTGGCGCAGACCCCCTCGCGGGTACGGCAGGTCAGAACGGAGCGGATCTTCACCGAGGTCAGCCCCGCGCTTTCGATCTTCTCGACCACGCGCTCGTCGATCTCATCGCCCGCCTTGGCGATCACCTCTTCGGTGAAGGGGTCGAGGATGTCCTCGAGGGCCGTGCGGCCCAGGATGCGCTCGCCCAGCACCTGGATGATCTCCCCGCCCTCGACCAGCGGCTCGAGCTCGACGCCCTGAAGGGTGCCGCAGTCGTACTCGGTGATGACGGCGTCCTGGGAGACGTCCGCCAGCCGCCGGGTCAGGTAGCCGGAGTTGGCGGTCTTCAGCGCCGTATCCGCAAGACCCTTGCGCGCGCCGTGGGTGGAGATGAAGTACTGCAGCACCGAGAGGCCTTCCCGGAAGTTGGCGTTGATGGGGGTTTCGATGATCTCCCCCGAGGGCTTCGCCATCAGTCCGCGCATGCCGGCCAGCTGCCGCATCTGGTCCTTGCTGCCGCGCGCGCCCGAATCGGCCATCATGTAAATCGGGTTGAAGCTCTCCTCGATCACCGGCTTGCCCTTGGCATCGAGCAGGGGCCGGCCGTCGGGGCCCAACACCGGGCTCGTCTTCATGACGTTCATCATCTCGGTGGCGACATCGTCGGTGGCCTTGGCCCAGATGTCGACCACCTTGTTGTACTTCTCGCCCTGGGTGATCAACCCTTCGGCCCATTGCCGGCCGATCTCGGTCACCTGGGTTTCGGCCTTTTTGAGGATCTCCCACTTGCTCTGGGGAATGATCATGTCGTCGATGCAGATGGAGAGCCCGCCGCGGGTCGAGTTGCGGTAGCCGATGTCCTTCAGCCGGTCGGAGAGAATGACCGTCGCCTTCGGGCCGAGGTTGCGGTAGACGTAGTCCACGAGCAGGCGCAGGGCCTTCTTGTCCATGACCGTGTTGACGATGTCGAAGGGAACCGCCGGGAACTTCTTGAGCACCTCGAACAGGTGGAAGCCGTTGTCGGCGGCGATGATCGGGCTGAAGTAGCCGTCCTTGAGCGCGAAGACCCGGTCGACGTCCGATTCGCGGCAGTTGAAGACGCTCTTGAACTCGTTGTAGGTCAGGGTGCCGATGTGCCCGTCGGCCGCCCGGTCGGGTGCCTGGGACACCGCCCGCACGAGCTCGACGAACGCCGCCCCCTGCGCGAGCCGCTCCTGGGCCTGCCGGGCCTCCTCCTCGGTCGGCACCATCAGGTGGCGCAGCTCGAGGATGTCCACCTTCGGAATGATGTCCCAGAGCAGCACGCGCCCGACGGTGGTGTCGTAGCGCCGGCCCTGCATGCGCACGATGATCTTGGAGTGCAGCTCCACCTGGCCGGCATCGTAGGCCGAGCGCACCTCTTCGGTGTCGGCGAAAATCTTGCCCTCGCCGCGCCGGCCGGTGATCCCGCGCGTCATGTAGTAGGTGCCGAGCACGATGTCCTGGCTGGGCACGATGATCGGGCTCCCGTTGGCCGGAGAGAGGATGTTGTTGGAGGAGAGCATCAGCACCCGGGCCTCGATCTGGGCCTCGACCGAGAGCGGGACGTGCACCGCCATCTGGTCGCCGTCGAAGTCGGCGTTGAAGGCCGTGCAGACCAAGGGGTGCAGCTGAATCGCCTTGCCTTCGATCAGAATGGGCTCAAAGGCCTGGATGCCCAGCCGGTGCAGGGTGGGGGCCCGGTTCAGCATGACCGGGTACTCGCGGACGACCTCGTCCAGGGTGTCCCAGACCTCCGGCACCTCGCGCTCGGTCATCTTCTTGGCGCTCTTGACGGTGGAGACCAGCCCTTTTTGCTCCAGCCGGTAGTACACGAACGGTTTGAAGAGCTCGAGCGCCATCTGCTTGGGCAACCCGCACTGGTGCAGCCGCAGGTCGGGGCCGACCGTGATGACGGTGCGGCCGGAGTAGTCCACGCGCTTGCCGAGCAGGTTCTGGCGGAAGCGGCCCTGCTTGCCCTTGAGCGTGTCGCTCAGGGACTTGAGCGGTCGTTTGTTGGTCCCGGTGATGACCCGGCCGTGCCGGCCGTTGTCGAAGAGGACATCCACCGACTCCTGCAGCATGCGCTTCTCGTTGCGCACGATGATGTCCGGGGCCTTGAGATCGATCAGGCGCTTGAGCCGGTTGTTGCGGTTGATCACCCGCCGGTAGAGGTCGTTCAGATCGGAGGTGGCGAAGCGGCCGCCCTCGAGCGGCACAAGCGGCCGCAGGTCGGGCGGCAGGACCGGGATCACGTCCATGACCATCCAGGCGGGGGAGATGCCCGAGCGGCGGAAGGCATCCACGATCTTCAGGCGCTTGGCGATCTTCTGGCGCTTGGCGAGCGAGCCCGTCTCGCGGATTTCGGTCCGCAGCTCGTGGTAGAGCTTTTCGAGGTCGAGCTCCTCGAGCATGGCCTGCACGGCCTCGGCGCCGATGCCGGCCACGAACTTGCTGCCGTAGGCCTCGACCGCCTCGAGGTACTTTTCATCCGAGAGCAGCTGGCCGCGCACCAGGGGGGTCTCCTTGGGGTCGAGCACGATGTAGCTGTCGAAGTAAAGGACCTTCTCCATGTTCTTGAGGGTCAGGTCGAGCAGGTTGCCGATCTTGCTCGGCAGGCTCTTCAAGAACCAGATATGGGAGACCGGAGTGGCCAGCTCGATGTGGGCCATGCGCTCCCGGCGGACCTTGGACTGGATGACCTCGACCCCGCATTTCTCGCAGATCACCCCGCGGTGCTTCATGCGCTTGTACTTGCCGCAGTTGCACTCGTAGTCCTTCGTCGGGCCGAAGATCTTGGCGCAGAACAGCCCGTCCCGCTCCGGCTTGAAGGTGCGGTAGTTGATGGTCTCGGGTTTCTTGATCTCCCCGTTGGACCATTTGCGGATCTGCTCCGGCGAGGCCAGCGCGATCCGGATCGCCTGGTATTTGCGCGGGTCGGTCGGTTTGGCGAAAAAGTCGTACAATGTATCCATAGCGTTTCCCCTGTGGTGGCGACGGTTGTGTGGGCGGCTACTCCGTGATCGACGGGGTCTCGGTGTTCTCGAGCAGCCCGACATCCAGACCGAGTGATTGGAGCTCCTTGGTCATCACCCGGAACGATTCCGGGATCCCCGGCTCGAGCACGTTTTGGCCCTTCACGATTTTCTCGTACATCCGGGTGCGCCCCGCCATGTCGTCCGATTTGACGGTGAGAAACTCCTGCAGCGCATAGGCGGCGCCGTAGGCCTCCATGGCCCAGACCTCCATTTCGCCCAGGCGCTGGCCGCCGAACTGGGCCTTGCCGCCGAGCGGCTGCTGGGTCACGAGCGAGTAGGGCCCGATGGAACGGGCGTGGATCTTGTCGTCGACGAGATGGTGGAGCTTCATCACGTACATGGTGCCGACGGTGATCTTCTCGTCGAAGGGCTCCCCGGTGCGGCCGTCGTAAAGGGTCATCTGCCCGGAGCGGTCCTGGCCGGCCTCCTCGAGCAGCTGCTTGATCTCCTCCTCCTTGGCGCCGTCGAAGACCGGGGTGGCCATGTGGACCCCGCCGCGGTAATATTCCGCAAACGCCGCGAGCTCCTCGTCGCCCAGGTTGCTGATCACCTTTTTCTCGGCGGGGCCGGAGAAGACCCGGCGCAGCTTCTCCCGCAGCTGCTTGGTCTTCTGGGCGGCGATCAACTCGTTCAGCTGGTCGCCCAGCCCCTTCGCCGCGAGCCCCAGGTGGATTTCCAGAATCTGGCCGACGTTCATGCGCGAGGGGACCCCGAGCGGGTTCAACACCATGTCGACCGGGCGCCCGTCTTCGAAATAGGGCAGGTCCTCGACCGGCAGGATCCGGGAAACGACCCCTTTGTTGCCGTGCCGGCCGGCCATCTTGTCCCCGACGGAGAGCTTGCGTTTCATGGCCACGTAAACCTTGACCATCTTGATGACGCCCGGGGGCAGCTCGTCGCCGCGCTCGAAGCGGCTCACCTGCTGCTCGAAGGCCAGCCGGCAGAGCTCGCACTGATCGCGGTAGCGCTCCAGAATGTCGTGGACCTGCTGGGTCATCTGCGCGTCCTTGAGGACGATGCCCTCGAGCGCGGTCAGGGGGATATCGGCCAGGGTCCCGGCGTCGAGCTTGACCCCGCTGTTGACGAGCACCTTCTTGCCCTTCTTGATGGGCGCGGAGGCCTTCTGCCCGGCCAGCAGCTCGATCAACTGGGAGCGCACGACGTCCTCCACCACCGCAAGTTCGTCGTCGCGGTCCTTTTCCAGGCCGGCGATCTCTTCGTCCTCGATCAGCCGGGTGCGGTCGTCCTTCTCGACTCCCCGCCGGGAGAAGACCTTGGCGTCGATGACCGTGCCCTGAATCCCCGGCGGGACCCGCAGCGAGGTGTCCTTCACGTCACCGGCCTTCTCGCCGAAGATGGCCCGCAAAAGTTTTTCCTCCGGGGAGAGCTGGCTCTCCCCCTTGGGGGTGATCTTGCCGACCAGGATGTCTCCGGGGTTGACCTCGGCCCCCAGGCGGATGATCCCGCTGTCGTCCAGGTTCTTGAGCGCCTCGTCGCCGACATTGGGGATGTCGCGCGTGATCTCCTCCTTGCCGAGCTTGGTGTCGCGGGCCACCACCTCGAACTCCTCGATGTGCACGGAGGTATAAATCCCGTCGCGCACCAGCCGTTCGCTGACGAGAATGGAGTCCTCGAAGTTGTACCCGCCCCAGGGCATGAAAGCGACGGTCACGTTCTTGCCGAGGGCGAGCTCCCCCTGGTCCGTCGCCGGACCGTCGGCGATGATCTCCCCGGCGGCGACCCGCTGGCCTTTGCGCACGATGGGCCGGTGGTTGAAACAGGTGTTCTGGTTGGAGCGGACGAACTTCGAGAGGTTGAAGATGGTCACGTTCTTCTCGTTCGGGTCCCCGGTCGGATCGTGCTTGAGCACGATGCGGCAGGCGTCGACGTCCACGACCTCCCCGCCCCGGGCCGCGACCAGGGTCACGCCGGAGTCCTTCGCGACCACGCCCTCGATGCCGGTGCCCACCAGCGGCGCCTCGTTCAGCAGCAGCGGCACCGCCTGCCGCTGCATGTTGGAGCCCATGAGGGCGCGGTTGGCATCGTCGTTCTCCAGAAACGGAATGAGGGAGGCCGAGACGCTCACGAGCTGGTTGGGGGAGATGTCCATCAGCTGGATCTTGCTGCGGTCCGACATGATGAACTCTCCCGCCACCCGGGAGGTCACGAGCGGATTGACGAACTGGCCCTTCTCGTTGACCGGCGCGTTGGCCTGGGCGATGGGCAGCTCCTTCTCCTCGAAGGCGTCCAGGAATTTCACCTCCTCCAGCACCCGCGCGTGGTCCACCACCCGGTAGGGGGTCTCGATGAAGCCGTAGTCGTTGACGCGCGCATAGGTGGAGAGCGAGACGATCAGGCCGATGTTGGGGCCTTCCGGGGTCTCGATGGGGCAGATGCGCCCGTAGTGCGACGGGTGCACGTCGCGCACCTCGAAGCCGGCGCGCTCGCGGGTGAGCCCCCCCGGCCCTAAGGCCGAGAGGCGCCGCTTGTGGGTGGTCTCGGAGAGCGGGTTGGTCTGGTCCATGAACTGCGAGAGCTGGCTGGTGCCGAAAAACTCCTTGACCACGGCCGACACCGGCTTGGGGTTGACCAGGTCGTGGGGCATCAGCGCGTCGACCTCCTGCAGGCTCATGCGCTCCTTGATGGCCCGTTCCATGCGCACGAGGCCGATGCGGTACTGGTTCTCCAGCAGCTCCCCGACGGCCCGCACCCGCCGGTTGCCCAGGTGGTCGATGTCGTCCACGACCCCTTGGGTGTCCCTGAGTTCGATCAGGGACTTGGTGGTCAGCAGGATGTCCTCCTTGCGCAGGATGCCGAGATCGGGGGCGCTGGTGACCCCCAGGCGCTGGTTGATCTTGAGTCGCCCCACGCCGGAGAGATCGTAGTAGTTGCTCTTGGAGAAGAGATTGTCGATGAACTCCTGGGCCACCTCGGGGGTGGCCGGGTTGCCCGGTCGCAGGCGGCGGTAGATGTCGATCAGCGCCTCCTCCTTGGAGTCCACCTTGTCCAGGAGGAGCGTCTTGCGGATCGAGTCGCTGCCCGACTGCCCGTCGATGAACAGAATCTCGAACTCGTTGATTCCGGCCGCCGCCAGGCGGTTCAAGCTCTCTTCGTCCACCACGTCGTTGGCCCGGACGATCGGCTCCCCGGTCTCGGGGTGCTTGATCGCCGCGGCGTAGGCGCGCCCGTAAATTTCCTCCACGTTGATCGGCACCCGCTCGGTGCCGAGCGCCTTGAGGCGTTTCAGAATGCGGGTGTTGTAGGGGCGGCCTTTCTTGAGCAGGATCTCGCCGGTCTCGGTGTCTTTGATGTCGCGGCTGGCCCGCTGGCTCTTCAGCAATTCCTCGTGGAAGGCCTTGTGGTAGCGCTTGCCTTCGACGACCACCTTCTCCCGGCGGTAGAAATAGGCCAGGAGGTCCTCGGCCGAATAGCCGAAGGCCTTGAACAGGGTGGTGATCGGGAACTTGCGGCGCCGGTCGATGCGGATGTAGACGATGTCCTTGGGGTCGACCTCCATGTCGATCCAGGAGCCGCGCACCGGGATGATCCGCGCACTGTAAATGATCTTGCCGCTGGAGTGGGTCTTGCCCTTGTCGTGGTCGAAAAAGACGCCGGAGGAGCGGTGCAGCTGGCTGACCACCACCCGCTCGGTGCCGTTGATGATGAAGGTGCCCTTGGCGGTCATGAGCGGGATGGTGCCGAAGTAGATCTCCTGCTCTTTGATGTCGCGGATGGTGGAGGCGCCGGATTCGGCATCCACATCGTAGACGACCAGCCGCACGGTGATCCGCACCGGGATCTCGTAGGTCATGCCGCGATGGATGCACTCCTCGATGGTGTGCTTGATCTCGCCGAAGCGATAGGAGACGAACTCCAGCGAGGCGCTGCCGGTGAAGTCCTTGATCGGGAAAACCGACTTATAGACCGCCTGCAGCCCGATCTCCTCGCGCTTCTCGTGCGGGACATCCATCTGCAGGAAGCGGGCGAAGGAGTCCCGCTGCATGCCGATCAGGTCGGGGATGTCGACGATTTTGGCGATCTTGCCGAAATTCTTGCGAATGCGTTTGCTGCTCATGAGTCTTCCGGTCATGGCATCTCCACCGCGTCGTTGGTGTTAGAACTCCTGAAAAAATGGCGGACAGACGGTTGGATGGGGCTGTGACATCCGCGGTCGGCCGCCCCCGGCCCCCCGGGCGGGGGCGTGCCGGGGGCGGCCGGCCGCGGGGTTGGGTCGACCGTTACTTGATCTCCACGGTGGCGCCGGCTGCTTCGAGCTGGGCCTTGATCTTCTCGGCATCGGCCTTCGACACGCCCTCCTTGACGGGTTTGGGCGGGGTCTCGACCAGGTCCTTGGCCTCTTTCAGGCCGAGCCCGGTGATGGCGCGGACCTCCTTGATGACATTGATCTTCTTGTCGCCGTGGGCGGTCAGAATGACGTCGAACTCGGTTTTCTCCTCTACCGGTGCAGCGGCCGCTGCCGGGCCGGCCGCCATCATGGCGACGGGGGCGGCGGCGGAGACACCGAATTTCTCTTCGAGCTCCTTGACGAACTGCGACAGCTCCAGCACGGACATGTCGGAAATGAATTGAACCACATCTTCCTTGGTGACGTTAGCCATTTCTTCCTCCACGTAGGTAACTTTCAGAATAGGTAAATCGGATCGCCGGGCTTCCGCGCGCCTGCGCCGGCCCGGGGCCGGGTTAGGCGGCCGCCGGCCTTTCGGCCGAGGCCTTCCGGTCCTTGACGGCGTTGAGTACGTTGAGCAGCCCGCGCGGCACGGCGGAGAGGACTCGCACCAGGGCCGTCGGCCCGCCGGCGAACACGGAGAGCAGCTGCCCGAGCAGCACCTCCCGCGGGGGCAGCTCCGCCAGCGCCTTGATCCCGGCGGGGTCGATCAGCTTGCCTTGCAGGACCCCGGCCCGGATGGCAAAGGTCTTGCTGTCCGCGGCGAACTTGGTCAGGATCTGGGCCGGCGCCACGGGGTCCGCGTAGCCGATCGCCACCGCGCTCGGCCCCTGGAACTGGCCCTGGAGCACCACGATGGGGGTGTCCTGGGAGGCCCTCACCATCAGGGTGTTCTTGACCACTTTGTAGTCGACCCCCGCCTGCTTGAGCTTGCGCCGCAGCTCGCTCATGGCCGGCACATTCAACCCTTTGTAGTCGGTTAGAATGACCACGCTGGCCTTGGCGAAACGCTCGGTCAGGTCCTGAACGATCTGTTGCTTCTCTTCCAGTTTCACTGTCGTTATCACCTCCTCCTGATCTCTGTGCAACCGGAGGCCGGGATGGTGGCGCAATCCATCATCTCCTCTGTCTCGGCAGGCCGGCACGCAAGGTGCCGATTAAACATGCTGCAGCGCAGTGCCTACGGTCTTTGACAGATTAGTGGGTTTCACTTACTTGGCGACATCCTTGACCATGGCGGTGTCGATTTTGACTCCGGGGCCCATGGTGGTCGAGATGGCGATTCCTTTCAAATAGGTCCCTTTGCTGGCGGAGGGCTTCATCCGCAGGATCGTCTCCAGAAAGGCCGAAATGTTCTGGACGAGCTTCTCGACGCCGAAGGAGACCTTGCCGACCGGCACATGCACGATGCCGGCCTTCTCCACCCGGAACTCGATCTTTCCCGCCTTGAGCTCCTTGACCGCCCGCGCCACGTCGAAGGTGACCGTGCCGGTCTTGGCGTTGGGCATGAGGCCGCGCGGACCCAGGATTTTCCCGATCTTGCCGACCGCTCCCATCATGTCGGGGGTGGCCACGACCTTGTCGAAGTCGAACCACCCCCCCTTGATCTTTTCGACCAGCTCGTCGTTGCCGATGTAGTCGGCCCCGGCCTCCTGGGCTTCTTTTTCCTTTTCGCCCTTGGCGAACACCAGGACGCGCACCGACTTGCCGATGCCGTTGGGGAGGACCACCGAGCCCCGCACCATCTGGTCGGCGTGCCGGGGGTCCACCCCCAACCGCACGGCCACGTCCACGGTTTCGTCAAATTTCGCGAAGGAGGATTCCACCGCCTTCTGAACGGCTTCGGGCACTCCCAGGCTGGCGGCGGGCCCGATTTTCTGTCTGGCGTCCTTGTATTTCTTACCCCGTTTTGGCATCTTCGCTCAGCTCTCCTTGTATCATCGCGCCGATGGCAGCGGTCAGTGCGCGGCGGACGCCGGCGGCGCCGCCCGTAACCCCTCAGCCCACCTCGATCCCCATGCTGCGTGCCGTCCCTTCAACGATGCGGCAGGCGGCGTCCAGATCGTAGGCGTTCAGGTCCACCATTTTCAGCTTGGCGATCTCCTCCAGCTGCTGGCGGCTGATTTTGCCCACCTTTTCGCGCTTGGGGTCCTTGGCGCCCTTGGCAATCTTGGCGGCCTTCTTCAACAGGACGGCGGCCGGCGGGGTTTTGGTCACGAAGGTGAACGAGCGGTCCTGGTAGATCGTGATCACCACCGGTATGATCATGCCCGCCTCGGCGGCCGTACGCGCGTTGAAGGACTTGCAGAAATCCATGATGTTCACGCCGTGCTGGCCGAGCGCCGGGCCGATGGGCGGGGAGGGATTGGCCTTGCCGGCTTCCACCTGCAGTTTGACGAATGCCATCACTTTCTTTGCCATGAGTATCCTTGTCTCCTAATCTCGATCGGCGCGGGGCCGCCGGCCGGCGGCGCCTCCCGCCCGGCGGCGGAGCATCCGCCCCGCTTCAGAGTTTCTGAACCTGCACGAAATCCAGCTCCACCGGTGTCGCCCGTCCGAAAATGCTGACCAGCACCTTGATCTTGCCTTTTTCGTGATTGACCTCGTCCACCGTCCCGTTGAAGTTGGTGAAGGGGCCGTCGATCACCCGGATGTCGTCCCCGATCTCGAAGAAGTATTTGGGCTGGGGCTGGCGCTTGCCGGCCTCCATGCGGTGGATGATCTGCTCGGCTTCGGCCTCCGAAATCGGGGTGGGTTTCTGCCGGCCCCCCAAAAAGCCGGTGACCTTGGCGGTGTTGTTGACGATGTGCCAGGTTTCGTCATCGAGCTCCATGCGCACGAGGATGTAGCCGGGGTAGAACTTGCGCGACGAGGTCTTGCGTTTGCCCTTGACCAGCTCGACCACTTCTTCGGTCGGCACGATCACCTCCCCGAATTTTTCCGGATGGGGCGAGGTGGCGATGCGGTCTTCGAGCGAGGCCTTGACCTTGTTCTCGAATCCCGAATAGACATGAACCACATACCATCTGAGCGCCACGGGTGCTTCTCCTCCCGTTATCGAAAAATGAGCCCCACGATACCGGCGAGCCCCATGTCGACCAGTCCGAGGAACAGGGAGATGATCAGGACCAGGACCAGGACCACGGCGGTGGACCCCAACGTCTGCTGGCGCGTCGGCCAGGTGACCTTTTTCAGCTCGGTCTTGACCTCCCGCAGGAATTGAACCGACCGCGTCCAGAAGTTGTCCGCCGGCGGGGCCACGGGCACCGGGACGACCGCCGCCGGCGCCTTGCGGGGTGCCGCCGCCTCAGCCGCCGCCGCACCGCCCGGGGTGCCGGAAGCGCTATCGCCCGCGCCCTCCGAGGAGGAGGCCTCGTCGTTCTGCCGTTTCTTCTTCTTCAGGCCGACCGGCTTCTTGCGAAGTATGCGTCCCATGTCTCTCCCGCACCGAGATCCGTCCGCCGCGGGGCGCGGCCGGCTGCCGACCGGCCCCGTCCCTTCGGACGGCCTCGGAATGAAAAGTGGCAGGCCAGGAGGGATTCGAACCCCCAACACCCGGATTTGGAGTCCGATGCTCTACCGTTAGAGCTACTGGCCTGCAGGTATCGGCCTCACCCCCCGCCCTGTGCGGGGACCGGCGCCGCACGAGCAGCGGCCGCCGTGTCCGTATCCGCCGGGGCGTGCGGGGGGAAGCCGACGGTCGGATTACTTGGTTTCCTTGTGAGCCGTGTGTTTGCGGCAGAAACGGCAGTATTTGGAAAACTCAAGCTTGTCCGGCGTCGTGCGCTTGTTCTTGGTCGTGGTGTAGTTGCGCTGCTTGCACTCGGAGCAGGCAAGTGTGATCATCACTCTCACAGGGGGTCTCCCTTCTTAGGCGATGACTTCGGAGACGACGCCGGCACCCACCGTGCGGCCGCCCTCCCGGATCGCAAAGCGCAGCTCCTTCTCCATCGCAATCGGCGTGATCA
>JALOOS010000182.1 GCA_025454275.1 Desulfobacterales bacterium
ATAATCCATTGAGAAACCGGCACGCCCGGCATAGCCATAAATGGATTTGGTCAAGGCCCTTGCCGCCTGCCAGCATTCCAAGTCTTCAAACCGTTCGATCTTCATAGCCCCTCCTTTTTCATTGGTCTCCCTCACCCCCGACCGGCCGACCGGCGACGGGCCGACCGGCCGACCGGTTTCCCTCCTCTCGACCGGCCGACCGGCGACGGGCGGACCGGCTGACCCTATCGCATCACCCGCAGCACCCCCACCACCTTGCCCTGGACGAGGAGCTCGCCGAAGCCGCAGCGAAGCGGGGTGTACGCCGGGTTTTCCGGGCGCAGCTCGATGTGGTCGGCGTGCCGGAAGAAACGCTTCACGGTCGCCTCCTCCAGCGCGGCCACGATCTCCCCGTCTTCGGCGTACTGGCGCGGCTCGCAGATGACGAGGTCTCCGTCCAGGATGCCGGCCGCCTGCATCGAATCCCCCCGGACCCGCAGGGCGAAGAGGTCCCGCCCGCGGAAGCGTTCGGCGTCCACCGTGACGCTCTCTTCCCATTGAGGCTGGGCGTACAGGGGCAGGCCGGCCGCGATGCGGCCGACGACCGGTATATCGCGCCCGCGCTGCGGGGCCGCCACCTCGCGGGCGCGGTTCAGCAGATGGATCGTGCGGCCGTAGCGCCCCGCGCGCCGGACGCACCCCTTCGCTTCGAGCGCCTTCAACGTGCGGGCAACGGCCGCATGGCTCACCCCCTGCGCCGCCGCCGCCGCGCGCAGGCTGGGGGACTCTCCCTCGGCCGTAATTGTGCGCTCCAGGTAGTCGAGCAACCGTTGCTGGGTCGGTGTCAGTCGGCGCGGCATGCGGTTTTCCTCCCCGGTGGCATCGCCGGGAGCCCCCATGCGCACCGCAAGGCTCCCGGCATCTGGCACCGATTGTACCACCTAAAATGTAAATGTCAATGTAAACTTTTATGTAACGGTCAGCCCGTCAGCCCGTCAGCCCGTCGCCCGTCAAAACCAGGACCGTCGCCCTTGGCCTACCGACCGGCCGACCGGCTGACCGGCGACCGTCCCTAGATATGCAGCTCCGACAGCCGCTTTTCCCCGTAGCGCAGCGGCAGGAGGATGGCCAGGAGGCTCAGCGCAAAGGCTGCGCTGAAGGCGGCGAGGGTCCAGGCCCAGAGACCCGGTGAGAGAAGGCGGCCGTGGAGCCCGGCCATGAAGATGCGGTAGACCGGGCCGGCCTGGAGGAGCAGCACCAGCCCGATGAGGGCGGCGCTGGCGATCATGAAGATGAGCCCCCCGAAGCTCGTGACGGTCTGGGCGGGGTTTTCCGCCTTGAAATCCGGGTAGGCGGCCCCCAGGCCGACGCCGAGCGAGACGATCCCCGGCACCAGAAAAAAAACGGTGAGGGTCGAGAGGGCCATCATGAAAGGCGTCACCTGCAGCAGCAGGTTCGTTGCGACGATCAGGGTTTCGGTCAGGACGAGCAGCGGCAGGTAGTAGATCACAAATTTGATCCGCAGAAAGGTGCGCAGGGAGAGGGGAGAGGTCTTCACGAGCCAGAAGGCCTCCCGCTCCAGGCTCACGGCCGGGTAGGCGAAGCGGGCGGTCACCGCCGTCAGGACGAAGAGCGCCAGCGCCATGTTCAGGAAGGAAAAAAGGTTCTGCAGGTAGACCGTCTGAATCGGGGAGCGCTCGAGGGGCAGAGCGTCGAAGTTGTAGACGTAGATGACCACCAGGGCGGCGATGAGGAAGAGCTGGGACCACTGGGACTGGTCCCGCAGAAAGCTTTTGATCTCCTTGACGGCGAAGGCCCGGGCCGGCCCGGGCAGCGCGCCGAGAAGACGGTTGCTGATGCCGCGGCCGCGGAAAATCCGGGCCGAGGCGACCTGGGTGCGCGAGAAGCCCTTGAAATAGAGCCTCTCGGCGGCGATGGCCAGGAGGCAGACGAGTACGGTCACCGCGCTGGCGGCCAGGGCGGCGTTGAAGAGGCTCGCCCCGGGTGCCCCCATGAGCGCCGCGCGGATGCTGTCATAGGCCCAGGTGCTCGGCAGCAGGGGCGAGACGGGGGCCTGAAGGGAGCCGACATAGGCCAGCACCGATTCGAACACCTCCGGGTTGACCAGCTGCTCCGGGCGTGCCAGGCGGACGGCCAGATAGAGTGCGACAAAGAGGAGCACCCCCAGGACGATGACGATGCTGCGCATGCGTCCGGCCGGCACCAGGATCACCCCGACCATGACCGCGAGCGCGCTCAGGCCGGAGGCGGTCAGCGCCAGCGCCGTGAGGGAAAAGATCACCGACCCATAATAGGCGGGGCCCGCGGCGAACACCAATCCGTAGGCCAGGAAGACCGGCAGGGTGAAGAGGAGCACCATCCAGCCGCTGTCGAAGGTGCTGTCGAGCCAGCGGGCGAGAAAGATCCGGTGGCGCGGGACCGGGAGCGAATGCACCAGCAGCAGGTCGCGCGAGAGGTAGAGCTTGGAGAGGGAGGTCAGGATGCTGCTGAAGAGCAGCAGCGCGAAGCAGATGATCAGGATCATCGAGAGCAGCTTGAGGGCCAGGATGTCCCCGATCTCCTCGATGCCCTGAAAGTAGGCGAGCACCCGCCAGGCGGCGGCGAAGAGGGCGCTCCAGAAAAGGGCCCCCGCCGTGCCCAGCACCAGCAGGCGGGAGGCCCCGCCGCGCAGGCGGCGCGGGAGGCCGCGCGGGGCAAGGCGCGGCCGCAGCAGGATGCCGATGTCGCGCACCAGGGCCCTCATGGCGCAACAGCCCCCTGCGCGGTCAGGTTCAGAAAGACGGCCTCGAGATCCGACGTGCTCACGTTCGCCTCGCGCTGCAGGTCGGCCGTCGTGCCGCTGGCGATCAGGCGGCCGCGGGCGATGACGCCGATCCGGTCGCAGATATCCTCGGCCACCGTCAGGGTGTGGGTGGACATGAAGATGCTGATGCCCCGGCCCGCCAGCTCCCGAAAGAGCTTCTTGACCATGATGATGGCGAGGGGGTCGAGCCCGACCATGGGCTCGTCCACGATCAGGACCTCAGGGTCGTGGAGGATCGCGGCGGCCATGATCAGGCGCTGCTTCATTCCGTGGGAATAGGACTCGATCAGCTCCTGCCCCCAGTCGGCCAGCGCAAATTGGGTCAGCACCGCCTCGGCTTTGCTGCTAAAACGTTCCTCCGGCACGCCGTAGACGTCCGCGGTGAATTTCAGGAACTCGGTGCCCGTCAGCTTTTCGTAGAGGTAGGGCCGGTCGGGGATGAAGCCGATCCGCCGCTTGGCGTTCTCCGGGTCCGCCTGCATGTCGATCCCGCAGACGGCGACCGACCCGGCCGTGGGGGCGAGGATACCGCCCATCATTTTGATGGTGGTGGTCTTGCCGGCGCCGTTCGGTCCGATGAAGCCGAAGATTTCGCCGCGCTCGACCCTCAGGTTGAGGCGGTCCACGGCCCTGAAGGCGCCGTAGGTCTTGGTGAGATTGGTGAGCTCGATCATCTCTCTCTCGATCGCACCGGGCGGCGTTGAGCGGCTTCGCGCCGGGTGCGCGGGTTTCAGTCCAGAACCTCGATCCGCAGCTGACCCATCACCCCCAGCAGGTCGAACTGCTGCTGCATCGATCCGGTGACGAGCCGCACGTGGGTGACATCGGCCGGGATCTGGTTGAAGAGCGCATCGGCCGTCACCCAGCGGCCCAGGAAGAGGAGGTTCCAGGCATGATAGTAAAACCGGCCCTGCATATAAACGAGGCCGGCCTCGACGCGGGCCGGGATCCCGGCCGCCCGCGCCAGGGCGGCAAAGAGCATGGCGTGCTCGTTGCAGTCGCCCATGCGGTTTTCGAGGGTGGCGAGTGCATCCGGCATGGAGAGCACCGGGCGCTTCTGGATATTCGCCTGGATCCAATCCATCAGGCGCCGGGCCTTTTCAAGCGGGGCCGTCTGCGGCTCGTCGCCCAGAACCGCGCGCACGACCGCGCGGATCTTCTCGTGGTCGGACTGGATAAAGGGTTCCGCCTTCAGGTAGACCCGCTCGAGCGCCTTGAAACGCGGGGCGTCCGTTGTCGCTTCGAGCTCCGTAAGCGACTCGCGGCGGATGGTGAGCACCCCCTCGGCCATGCTCTGCCGACCCCCGTTCAGATGGAGCCCCTCGGGCATGGGCCCATTCAGGCGCAGGCGCAGCAGCTCCCGCTCCTGGGGGGCATCGATGGGCCGGTCCGGGGCGATGGCCGCCGCCTCCGCGAGATCGGGTCCGGCCTCCCGGCCAAGGGGGGTCAGGGCCTGCTCCCGGGAGCTCTTTTCAAGGCGCATTCCGAGCAATCCCCGTTCGCGCAGAAGGTCCCCGTTCGGGCCGATCCAGGCGGTCTGGATCATCCCGCGAAAGTTCAGGGTGATGCGCGTGGCGGAAACAGGCTCCCCCATCACGTCGATCGGCTCCGGCCCGATGATTTCCGCGATCACCGGCACCCGGGCCATCGCGGCGGGGTCGAAGACATCGAGCTCGTAGCGCGTTCCGGGGGCAAGCTCCGTCCGGGCCAGGGCATCGGCCAAGGCGGCCACGGGCCGGATCCCCCCTGCGGCCGGGATCTCGATCCGGCCTCGTCCCCCGCCGGAATCGGTATCGACGCTGAGCAGATCGCCGATCACCCGGCCCCGGGCCGAAAAGCGAAAACGCCCCGATGCGATACCGAACTCAAATTGTTCCAGCATGAGCTCGCGGTTCAACCGGAAGCGGCTGTTCAGCCGGAGCTCCTGCACCATTCCCATCGTGTTGATCCGCATGAGCACCGCCTCCTCGAGCGCGTAGCCCGCCTCTT
>JALOOS010000183.1 GCA_025454275.1 Desulfobacterales bacterium
CTCGATGGTTTAATACAATTTTGTAAAAATAGGCCTTCAAAGGGGGCGGGATCGGCCGGTCAGCGGTCCACCGAGGTCGCACCGACTCGGCCGCGGCCTACCTCCCGTGGCACCGGCCGGGGAAGGCTTTCTTGACGCGCCCCTCTGCCGGAGCCATATTGCGGGCGCAACGTCGTTGCGAGTTCGCGTTGAGGAAGATGCTGGAATGCACAGGGTGCTCGTCACCGGCGCCACGGGGTTCATCGGGTTCGAGGTGGCCCGCCAGCTGGCGGAGCGGGGGCTGCGGCCCCGGCTCCTCGTGCGCCGCCCCCTGCGGGGCATGATTTTGAAGGCGCTGGATGCCGAGATCCTGCAGGGCGACCTGATGCGGACCGACAGCCTGCGCCGGGCCATGGCGGGCATCGATACGGTGATCCACCTGGGGGCGCTTGCGGCCTTCATCTCCGGTCAGGCCCTCCATCGTGGAGGGCTCCCGCAACCTGATGACGGCCGCGCAGGAGGCCGGTGTCGCGCAGATGGTCTACGGCGGAAGCCTCCTGGTCTACGGAAACCAGGCCGGGGTCATCGACCAGACCACCCCTCCGCAACCGGCTTCCGGTTACGGCCGGGCGAAGCTCGAGGCGGAGCAGATGCTGCAGGCCATGGCCGCGCAGGCCGGCATGCGCTTCGCCTCGCTGCGCCTGCCCCACACCTACGGGGCGCGCAGCCTTTTCTTCGAGGAGGCCCGCAAAGGGCGGATTTTTTTTCCGGGAAGCGGCCGCAACCGTTACGCCCACATGAGCGTCGTGGACGCGGCCCGGGCCCTGATCCACACCGCCGAAGCCGGGATGAACGGAGCGATGGTCGTGGCGGACGACCTGCCCTGCACCTGGAATGAGTTCTTCGAGGCGGTCCGGACCTACTACCCGCGTCTCCGGGTCACGCGCATCCCCAAGGTGCTGGCCCTGCTCGGGACCGGCCTGTTGGATGCGGCCGGCAGCGTGCTGCGCCGGCCGAACCTCTACTCGGTGGGGGCGGTCCGCAGCTGGAACCTCAACCAGCCGGTCGCACCCCACAGCCTGGCGCAGATGATCGGGATTGCGCCCCACTACCCCACCATCCAGGAGGGAATCCCCGCGGTCCTGGACGAATCGATCGCCTTCTGCTGGCGCCACTCGATGAAGGATTTCTGCCGGTAAGCCGGCGTCAGGAAGGCTTGGCGAGCTCGCTGCGGATAGCCCCTGCCAACCCCATGATCGTAAAATGATGATACAGAGAATCGGCGGGTCGACCGAGCAGAGGGAGGCCCTGCCTGCAAAAAGGGCAGGTGAGCGATGGGCACCGGGGACGGCGCGGCGGTTTTAGTCGGTGGCCCGCATGCGCTGTAATTTGTCCCGCAGGGTTTTGCGGTCGATTTTCAGAATGGCCGCCGCCCGGGTCTTGTTGCCGCCCACCCGGTCCAGGACATGGCGGATGTATTCCCGTTCGACCTCCTCGAGGCTGCGGTCCAGCCCCCGGCCGTCGATGAAGCATTCGGAGCGCATGGCGGCCGGCAGGTCCGGTGCGTCGATGGTGTCGCCCTCCGACATCGCGATCAGCCGCTGGATCAGGTTTTCGAGCTCGCGCACATTGCCCGGCCAGCTGTATCGCGTGAACGCTTCCAAAGCCCGATCCGAAAAGCGCGGGGTGGGGCGGCTCATCTCCTCGGCATACCGGGTCGCGAAATAGCGCGTCAGCAGCAGCACGTCCCCCTGGCGGAGGCGCAGGGGCGGCAGTTCGATGTTGATGACGTGCAGCCGGTAGAACAGGTCCTCCCGGAAACGCCCGGCGGCGATCAGGGTTTGCAGGTTTTTGTTGGTGCCGGCGATGATGCGCACATCGACCGCTTGCGGTTTGGCCGAACCCACCATGCAGATCTCCTTCTCCTGCAGCACCCGCAAGAGCTTCACCTGCATGGGCAGGCTGGTCTCACTGACCTCATCCAGAAAGAGAGTCCCCTTGTGCCCGGTCTGGAAAAACCCGGCACGGGTGTCGGTGGCGCCCGTAAAGGCGCCCTTTACGCGCCCGAAGAGCTCGCTCTCCAGCAGCCCTTCGGGGATCCCGCCGCAATTCACCGGCACGAACGGGTGGGCGGCGCGATCGCTGCGATAGTGAATGGCGCGGGCCACCAGCTCTTTTCCGGTGCCGCTCTCCCCGGTGATCAAGACATTCGCCTTGACCGCCGCGGCTTTGCGAATGGCATTAAAGACGGCCTGCATCGCCGCCGACTCCCCGATGATCCCCGCCGGAGCCGGGGTCGCAGCCTGCCCCAGGGTTCTCTGGCGCTGGGCGGCGAGCGCTTTCTCGACGGCCTCGACCAGCTCCTTGCGCGTGAAGGGTTTCGCCAGGTAATCCTCGGCCCCTAAGCGGACCGCCTCCACCGCCCCGCCAAGGGTCGGGTAGCCCGTCACCATGAGGATGCCCACCCCCCGGTAGTTGTTGCGGATGTGGCGGATGAGGTCCAAGCCGCTGACCTTGGGCATTCTCATATCGGTGATGACCAGGTCGAAGGGGGTTTCCTTCAACAGGCGCACGGCCTCATCAGCGCCGGCGGCGGTGATGACCGTGTGACCCGCGGGCAGGAGATGCCGTTGGATCAACTCGAGGGCGTCGGGCGAGTCATCCACGGCCAGAATGGCTGCCGGAAGGGACCCGGGAGAGGCGGGGGGAACAGTCACGTCGGTTGCCTCCAGATGCAAAGCGGTTGCGCCGTCACCGGGGGCCGCCGCTCGGTAGATAGACCCGGAACTCGGAGCCTTTGCCGGGGGTGCTGCCGACCTTGATGCGGCCGCGGTGGGATTTGACGATCCCATGCACGACCGACAGCCCCAGCCCCGTTCCCTGGTCGATCTCTTTGGTGGTGAAAAAGGGCAGAAAGATCTTCTCCTTGATCTCCTCCGGAATCCCGGTTCCGGTGTCCCTAACGGTGAGCAGAATGTCCGTCCCCCGCTGCCGGGTGCTCACGGTCAGCCGGCCGCCGGCCTGCATTGCGTGGATGGCGTTGACGACGAGGTTGACCAGGATCTGTCGAATCTGGGCTTCATCGGCAGCAATCGCCGGGAGGTTTTCTTCCAGCGCCAGGCGTACGTCGATGCCCTGCCGGGTGCAGCGGGCATCGAAGAACGAAGCCACCTCGGCGGCAATCCGGTTGACGTCCACCGGGTCCTGCCGGGGGGAGATCTGGCGGGCGAAGAGGAGCAGCTTGCGCACCACCTCGCGCGCGTGCAGCGCAGCCGCTTGGATCCGGGCAAGGTCGGATGCGGCCTGAGCCGGCATGTCGGGTATCTCCGCGAGCAGCTCGGCGAACCCCAGGATGCCGGTCAGCGGCTCGTTCAGCTCGTGGGCCACCCCGGCCGCAAGCTTGCCGATGGTGGCCAGCCGGTCGGCGTGCTGCAGCTGTGCCTGCAGCCTTACCTTTTCCGATTCGGCCTCACGGCGCTCGATGATCAAGGCGGTCTCGCGGGCCACCGAGTCGAGCAGGCGGCGCTCTTCGGCCAGAAACGGCCCCTCGTCCAGCTCTGGCCGGGGCTCGCGGTAGATGACCTGCACCTCGCCCCGGCGGAGCCCTCCGACGAGGATCGGCGCAGACTGCCCGACGGCCGCAGGGACAAATCCTGCCGTGTGAAAGCACCGGCCGTCGAAGGTGACCCTCGCCTCGGTGATCTCCGGATGCAGGTAGGCGGCCGGCAGCAGCTCGGCCACCCGCTGCAGGAAGGACTCCAGGGGCTTCTCGCTGTCCATCGCAAGGTTCGCGATGCTGTACATGCAGGTGAGCTCTTTGACCCGCTCCCGCAGCTCGAAACGGGAGCGATTGTGGCTGAGAGACAACCCGATGAGGGCGGCCAGCCGATCGAGAATGCTGCGGGAGACGGCATTCGCCTGCCGCAGCTCGGGAAAGGTCAGGACCAGGCACCCGCGCAACGACCGGCCGCCGGGAATCAGCAAGAAGAGGTGCCGCACCGCCTCTTTCCGCTTCGCAGCGGCTTTCGTCCGACGGCGGTCGTCGAACAGGAAGACCACCTCGCGGCCCACGGCGGCCGGCCAGTCGGGAGGGCGGAGCGATTTCAACCGCTCGATCAGGGGGCGGGGAACAGACTCGATCACCTCGAGGCAGCTGCCGGCCGGCGGGGTTTTTTCCTTCCACCCGCTGCAGGCCGCGGGGGCGGCCGCGGTGCATTTGGCATGAAACAGCTTTTGTTTTTCCTGATAGACGAACTCGGCGGCCTCGCCGTCGAAAAATCGGAACAGGGCGAGGGCGACCTCCTTGAGCACCGCGAGCGTCATCCGCCCCTCGGCGGTCGCGGCGATGATCCGGTCGAACACCTCCCGGTAGGCCTCGACGCTCTTACCGCTCAGGGGTTCCGGGGCATCGTCGACCGATGGGGGCAGAATGGGTGCCGTCATGCCCGTTCGTCCAACCTGTCTGTTCGAAACAGCAAAGCTGCCGTTCCGGCAGCTTTGCAGGCGTCCATCCTGTTGCAACCGCAACGCAGGCCGCTAGGCACGCCCCCGCAGGCGCGCCGCCTGGGCGACGCGGTCGACCGCGATCATGTAGGCGGCGTCGCGCATGAAGACCCGGCGCGAATCGGCCAGGTCGGCCATGGCACGGAACGCCTTGGTCATGACGGCGTCCAGGCGCTGGAGCACCTCGTCCCGCTCCCAGTAGAAGTTCATGGCGGCCTGCACCTGCTCGAAATAGGAGCAGGTCACGCCGCCGGCATTGCAGAGAAAATCCGGGATGACATAGATGCCGCGCTCTTTCAACACCGGATCGGCGTCCGGGGTGGTCGGGCCGTTCGCGCCCTCGGCGATCAACCTCACGCTGCCGGCCGGGAGCACCTCGTAGCCCGCGGTTTCGGCTTTCCCGCGGTCGATGGCCCCGTAGCCGTCGGTGATGGAGGTCAGGAAGTCGGGATCGACCCCGCCGGCATGGCGGTAGGTGTAGGCGATGTTGTCGCGGCCGTCCCAGCAGGAGACGCACAGCGCCTTGCCGCCGGCCGCGGTGAACCAGCGCAGG
>JALOOS010000378.1 GCA_025454275.1 Desulfobacterales bacterium
CCCGGCAAGGCCCAGAACTTCTTCGAAGTGGTCGTCTCGGGCATGGAGGAGTTCATGGTGGATGTGACCGGGGAGGAGGGCCGGTGGTTCTTCCCGCTGGTGGGCACCATCTTCCTCTACATCGTCACCTGCAACCTGATCGGGCTCATCCCCGGGTTTTTCCCGCCGACCGCCAGCATCAACACCACGCTGTCCTGTGCGCTGGTGTCCTTCACCTTCACGCACTTCATCGGGCTCAAGTACCACGGCGCGAAATACATCAAGCACTTTCTGGGGCCCATCTGGTGGATGATCCCCATTATCTTCCCGATTGAGCTGATCGGCCATCTGGCGCGCATCATGTCGCTCTCCTTCCGTCTTTTCGGCAACATGATGGGGCATGAACTGGTCCTGATGATCCTTTTCATGCTGGCGGGCGCCTTCTTCGCCCCGCTGCCGATCATGGCGATGGGAATTTTCGTGTCCTTTGTCCAGGCCTTTGTGTTCTTCTTGCTGTCGATCATGTATTTCAGCGGCGCCATGGAGCATGCCCACTGATCCCGGCCGGGTCGGTGCATCCGCGCTTGGCGCGCTCATCCAGGGAGCTTGGGAAGAAGCCCATTACATACCAATCCACTAAAGGAGGAAGAAAAACGTATGGAAGCCAAAGCATTGGAGTTCTTCATCGCCTGTGTCACTGCCGCCGGATTTGGAATCGCGATCGCCGCCTTCGGCTGCGGCATTGCACAGGGGCTCGGCCTGCGGTCCGCGGTCGAGGGCATCGCCCGGAACCCGGAGTCCTCGGGTAAGGTCACCGTGACCATGCTGATCGGTCTGGCCCTGATCGAGTCGCTTTGTATCTACGCGCTGGTCGTCGCCCTGATCCTGATCTTTGCGCATCCCCAGGCCACGGCCATTGCCAAGCTGTTCATGAAGTAACTCCCCTTTCAGCTGCAAGCAAAAGCCCGCGGGGTCAGCCTCCGCGGGCTTTTGTATTTGCGGCCGCGCCCGCGCGCTTATTCCGCGGTCGGCCTTCCGGCGGCCCCCCGGGCCTTCCCGGTCCCCAGCACCGGCTTGAGAAACCGCCCGGTCCAGGAGCGCGGGTTGGCGGCGAGGGCCTCGGGGGTGCCGCATCCCACGAGCTCGCCGCCGTCCTCCCCGGCTCCGGGGCCCAGATCGACCAGGTAATCGGCCGTCTTGATCACGTCCAGGTGGTGCTCGATCACGACCACCGTGCTTCCGGCTGAGCTCGCGTGCGAGCTTGACGCGCTGGGCTTCGCCGCCGGAAAGGGTCGTGGCCGCCTGTCCGATGGCGGCGTACCCGAGCCCCACTTCGGAGAGCGTCTGCAGCTTTTCGCGGATGGGGCCGATGCGGCCGAAGAACTCGAGGCCTTGGTCCACGGTCATGTCGAGCACATCGGCGATGGAAAGGCCCTTGTAGCGGACTTCCAGGGTTTCGCGATTGTAGCGCCGCCCCGCGCACACGTCGCAGGGGACGTAGACGTCCGGCAGGAAATGCATCTCGATCCGCAGGGTGCCGTCGCCCTGGCAGGCTTCGCAACGCCCGCCCTTGACGTTGAAGCTGAAGCGTCCGGCCTTGAAGCCGCGCATGCGGGCCTCGGGCGTGCGGGCGAACAGGTCGCGGATGAAGCTCAAGAGGCCGGTGTAGGTGCCGGGATTGGAGCGCGGCGTGCGTCCGATGGGGGATTGGTCGATCTGGATCACCTGGCTGAGGTGCTCCACGCCGCTCAGCCGCCGGTGCCTGCCGGCGGCGGGCCGCGAGCGGTGGAGCTGCTGGCAGGCGGCCGGGTAGAGGGTTTCGCGCACGAGGGTGGATTTCCCCGATCCCGAGACTCCCGTCACGCCGATCAGGCAGCCCAGCGGGAACTCCACCGTGATGCCCTTGAGGTTGTTCTGCGCCGCGCCTTCCAGGACGAGCCGGTCGCCGCTGCCCGGGCGGCGGCGGCGCGGCATTTCGATGGCCGCACGTCCCGAGAGGTATCGGCCGGTCAGCGAGGCGGAGTGCTGCATGAGCGCTGCGGGCGGGCCGGCGAAGACCACATGGCCGCCGTGCGGGCCGGCCCCCGGACCCATGTCTATGATGCAGTCGGCCGCCCGGATGGTGTCCGCGTCGTGTTCGACGACCAGCACGGTGTTGCCCAGGTCGCGCAGGCGCAGCAGGGTGTCCAGCAGGCGGCGGTGGTCGTGCGGGTGAAGACCGATGCTGGGCTCGTCCAGCACATAGAGCACGCCGGTCAGCTTGGAGCCGATCTGCGTGGCCAGGCGGATTCTCTGGCTCTCGCCGCCGGAGAGGGTCTGGGCCGGGCGGTCCAGGGTGAGATAGGCAAGCCCGACGTCTTCCAGAAACCCGAGACGATCCGCGATTTCCGCCAGCAGCCGACGCCCTCGAAGGGCCGCCGGTAGCGCACGCGCGTGGACCCGCGTTCGAATACATAGGTGATGGGTTCATCCCCCGATCCCTGCAGGAGCACCCGCTGAAAGGCCGCGGGCAGGTCGGCGAACGGCGTGTAGATGCTGGTTCCGTAGTGGGCGGTCAACGCTTCCAGGAAATCCATGAACGTCGCGCTGGTGCGCTGCTCCCACGCGGCCACCGCGCCCTCCCGCAGGGAGAGGTGCGGATGCGGGACGATCCGCTCGGGGTCGAACTCCGTCGTCGATCCCAGGCCGCCGCACTTCGCGCAGGCGCCATGGGGGGAGTTGAACGAAAAGCTGGCCGGGGTGAGCTCCGGGTGGCGGATGCCGCAGGCGGGGCAGGCCGACGCCTCGT
>JALOOS010000184.1 GCA_025454275.1 Desulfobacterales bacterium
TGACCTCTCCCAACCCCATGGTGGGGGCCGTGGTGGTGAACGGCGGGGAGGTGGTGGGGGAGGGATACCATCGGGCGGCCGGCGGCCCGCATGCGGAGGTCCACGCCCTCGATGCCGCCGGCGCGCGGGCGCGGGGAGGGACCCTCTACGTCAACCTCGAGCCCTGCAACCACACCGGCCGCACCCCGCCCTGCACCCTCAAGATCCTCGCGGCCGGCATCCGGCGGGTCGTGGTCGGGATGCGCGACCCAAACCCCGGGGTGGTCGGCGGGGGGGCGGAGTTCCTGGCGAGCCAGGGGGTCGAGGTGCGCCTCGGGGTGTGCACGGAGGCCGCCGAGGCGCTGAACGAGGTTTTCGTGAAGTTCATCCGGACCCGGCGCCCCTTCGTGTTCGCCAAGTGTGCGGCCACCCTGGACGGCCGGATCGCCACGCGCAGCGGGGATTCCCGCTGGGTGACCGGCGCGGAGGCCCGGGCCTTCGTGCACGAGCTGCGACAGGCGGCGGACGCCATCCTGGTCGGGGTGGGGACGGTCATGGCGGATGACCCGCAGCTGACCACCCGCCGGGCGGGCGGGGCGTCGCGGGACCCGGTGCGGGTCATCCTCGACACCCGCTTGCGCCTCCCGGCCACGGCCCGGGTGGTGCGCCACCGCTCCGCGGCCGAGACCCTGATCGTCACCGGGCCGGGGGTGGATGCCGAGATCAAGCGCCGCATCGCCGGGGCCGGGGTCCAGATCCTCGAGACCCCCACCCGGGGGGGGAGGATCGACCTCGATCGGCTCATGGAAGGTCTGGGCGGCCGGGGGATCACGAGCGTCCTCATCGAAGGCGGCAGCCGGGTGCTGGGCTCGGCCTTCCGCGAGGGGATCGTGGACAAGGCCTTTTTTTTCATCGCACCGCTCATCACCGGCGGTGACGACGGCATTCCGATCTGCCGCGGCGAGGGGGTCGATCGCATGCAGGAGTGCCTCCGGCTGACCCGCATCCGGACCCAGCGCTTCGGTGACGATCTCCTGATCGAGGGCTACCCGGAACCGGCAGGCCGGAAGATGCGCCCTCAGGCGGCGAGCGGTTGTTTTTGTGAATAATCAACACTATTTTCTCTTTTAAGATATGTTTACCGGAATCATAGAAGGGTTGGGCGTTATCGCCGCCGTGCGTCCCGCCGGCCAGGGCTGCAGGCTCAGCATCGACTCGGATTTCGACCTGACCGGCAGCAAGATCGGCGACAGCCTCTGCGTCAGCGGTGCCTGCCTCACGGCGGTGCGGCTCTCCCCCCGCCGCTTCGAGGCGGATGTTTCGCCCGAGACCCTCGCCAAGACCACTTTCGGCCGGGCGCGGGTCGGCGACCGCGTCAACCTGGAGCGGGCCATGCGCCTGTCGGACCGGATCGACGGCCACCTCGTCTCCGGCCACATCGACGGCACCGGCGTGATCGCGTCGCGCGAGACGGTCGGAAACGCGATCCTGGTCCGGATCAGCGTGCCGGCGGCGCTGGCGCGCTACCTGATCGTAAAGGGGTCGGTCGCCGTGGACGGGGTCAGCCTCACGATCAACGCCCTTGCCGCCGACCGCTTCGAGGTGAGCATCATCCCGCACACGGCTGCGTTGACCACCGTCGGTCTCAAAGCGGCCGGTGCCCGGGTCAACATCGAAACCGACCTGATCGGCAAATACGTGGAACGGTTCCTTTCCGCCGGCCGCGATGCCGCGAGCCCCTCGCCCGGGGTCACGCTGGAGACGCTGGCGCGGGCGGGATACATCCGCTGACACCACCGACGCCTCTGGAGTCTGAATGCCGCACCTATCCATCGAACAGGCCATCGACGAGATTCGGCAGGGCCGGATGGTGATTCTGGCCGACGGCTGGGAGCCCGAAAACGAGGGGGATTTCTGCCTGGCGGCTGAAAAAGTGACCCCGGCCGTCATCAACTTCATGGCCCGCAACGGCCGCGGCCTGATCTGCCTCTCCCTCACCCGTCCGAAAGCCCAGGAGCTCGACCTGCCGCCCATGGTGGGCAACAACACCTCCCGCTACGGCACCGGGTTCACGGTCTCCGTGGACGCCCGCTCAGGGATCACGGGAGGGGTCTCCGCCGCCGACCGGGCGACGACCATCCTGACGGCCGTGAGGCAGGGCGCGCGCTCCCATGACTTGGTGCGTCCGGGCCACGTTTTCCCGCTGATGGCGCGCGAGGGCGGCGTCATCGTCCGCACCGGCCAGACCGAGGGTTCCGTGGACCTCGCCCGGCTGGCCGGCTTGACCCCGGCCGGCGTGATCTGCGCCATCATGGACGAGGACGGCTCCATGGCGAAGGTCCCCGCTCTGGAAAAATTGAGCGACACGCTGGGGATCGGCATCTGCAGCATCCCCGACCTGATCGAATACCGCATGCGCACCGAGTCCTTTGTCCACCGCGTGGCCGAGGCCGTGGTGCCGACCGTGGTCGCCGGCGACTTCCGCGCCATCGTCTATGAAAACGACATCGACAACCTGCTGCATTTCGCCATGGTGAAGGGGACGATCGACCCCGAGCGGCCCATCCTGGTGCGGGTCCACTCCGAGTGCCTGACCGGGGACATCTTCGGCTCGCTGCGCTGCGACTGCGGGCCGCAGCTGCACCGGGCGCTCGCCATGATGGAGGCGGAGGGCAGCGGGGTGCTGCTCTACATCCGGCAGGAGGGACGGGGAATCGGGTTGGTGAACAAAATCCGGGCCTACGCCCTCCAGGACCAGGGACTCGACACCGTGGAGGCCAACGTGAAGCTGGGCTTCGAGCCGGACATGCGCAATTACGGGATCGGCGCGCAGGTGCTGGCGGACCTGGGGGTGCGCCGGATGCGCCTTCTTACCAACAACCCCAAGAAGATGGTCGGTCTGCAGGGGTACGGCCTGAGTGTGGTCGACCAGGTGCCGATCGAAATCGAGCCCAACGAATTCAACAAGTGCTATCTCGAGTGCAAGAAGATCAAGATGGGGCATCTGCTGAGCCTGGAGAAGACCCCTTAGGCGCAACCGCGCCGGAACAACCGACAAGTATCTGAAAAAGGAGCGAGAATGCCGAAGATCATCGAGGGAAAACTCAGCGCGGCCGGCAAGAAATTCGCCGTGGTGGCCAGCCGGTACAACGATTTCATCACCGAAAAGCTGGTGAGCGGGGCCCTGGACGCCCTTTCCCGCTGCGGCGCCCACGACCCGGACATCGAGGTGTTCAAGGTGCCGGGAGCCTTTGAGATCCCCCTCGTGGCCCAGCGGGTGGCTGCGACGAAGCGCTTCGATGCCGTCATCTGCCTGGGGGCGGTGATCCGCGGAGCGACCCCCCACTTCGACTTCGTAGCGGCCGAGGCCTCCAAGGGGATCGCCCACGTGATGATGGAGACCGGGCTCCCGGTCATCTTCGGCGTGATCACCGTGGACACCATCGAGCAGGCCATCGAGCGCGCCGGCACCAAGCTCGACAACAAAGGCTTCAGCGCGGCCATGGCCGCCGTGGAGATGGTCAATCTTTTCGACGCGGTGTGAGTGCGATGGGGACCCGCCGCAAGGCGCGCGAGCTGGCCATGCAGGCCCTCTTTTTCATGGACCAGCGCAAGGATTTCTCGCCCGAGATGTTCGCGGGGTTCTGCGCCAGCTTCGCCCCCAAGCCCGATGTGCGTCCCTTCTTCACCCAGCTGGTGGAGGGGGTGCTCGCCCGGCGCGAGCAGCTGGACGCCCTGATCCGCGCCGCTTCCGACAACTGGTCCCTGGAGCGGATGTCCGGGGTGGACCGCAACGTGATGCGCATTGCTGTTTTCGAAATGCTCAGCTGCGCGGACATCCCCGCCAAGGTGAGCATCAACGAGGCGGTGGACATCGGCAAGAAATTCGGCACTGAGGATTCCGGCGCCTTCATCAACGGGATCATCGACACGATCCGCGCCGCGATCGAACGGGGGGAGGTGCCGCCCATCGCGGCGGCGTCCCCCGAACCGGAGGAGGTTCCATGATTATCCGGACATTGGCCGTCGGCCCCATCATGGCCAACTGCTTCATCGTCGGCTGCGAGCAGAGCCGGGAGGCGGCCGTCATCGACCCCGGCGACGAGGCCGACCGGATCCTGCTGGCCTTGGCCGACCAGCGGTTGACCGTCACCCAGATCATCAACACCCACGGCCACTTCGACCACGTCGGCGCCAACCACCGCCTGAAGAAGGCCACCGGCGCCCCCATATCCGTGCACGCCCTGGACGCTCCGATGCTCTCCCAGCTCTCGCGCATGGCCGCGATGTGGGGCATGTCCGCCGAAGACTCGCCGGCCCCGGACCGGCTGATCGACGAGGGCGACCGCATTCAGGTCGGCACGCTGAGCTTCGAGGTGATCCACACCCCCGGGCACACCCCCGGAGGGGTGTCGCTTCTGACCGACGGGCACCTTTTCGTGGGCGACACGCTATTTGCCGGCTCCGTGGGGCGCACGGACTTCCCGGGCGGGGACTTCGAGACGCTCAAGGCGAGCATCCAGAAGAA
>JALOOS010000185.1 GCA_025454275.1 Desulfobacterales bacterium
GCGCTTGTAGTCGCCGGGCTGGATGCCGCCGAAGGCCATGGCGGCGCGGTTGGCGAAGCCGAGCGCGAAGATGGCCGAGGAGATGTAGGGCCCGAAGGGGACGATGCGGGTGTTCCAGCCGATCTGGACCCCGGCCTCGAGCAGCTGCTTCGCAACGCAGGTGTTGTTCTGCTCGGCCGCGAGGAAGATGTACAGGCTGCGCTTCTGGTACTCCTCGACGATCAGCTTGGCGGTCGCGGGATCCGGGGCGGCGCCGACGATGGCGGCGAACCCGGGTGCGGAGCCGTCCACGAACTCGACTCCCCGTTTGCGGAAGACAGTGTCGTCGGCCGCCCCCAGCCAGATCTTGCCGGCCTCCTCGTCGATCTCCTCGGCGTGCAGGTAGAAATCGGGCTCGTTCAGGTAGCGCATGGCCTCGCGCAGCTCGAAGCTGAAGAGCGCCGCCATGCCGGCATCCAGAAGCGGCCCGAGGTAGGGCAGGTGGTTCGAACCCTTGACGTGCGGGGGCAGGAGTTTGCGCACCACCTCGAGCACTTTGTTCATGTCCTCGAGTTTTTCCACCTTGATTCCGAGCAGCGAGTAGATGACCGGCAGGTAGTAGGCCGTGTTGGGGAAGCCGACCTTGGTGTCGGCGTTGAAGGTTTCGAGGGACTTCTTGTATTCGCCCTCCACCTGGGAAACGATGTTGTACGCCCCTTGGATCGCGGCAAAGGCAACCAGCTTCGACATGTGATTTTCCTCCTTCGTTGAGGCTTTAGGTTGAACCGTTCAGGATCGTGATCATCGGTTGCGGCGGTGGACCCAGACCAGGGTATCCAGGATCAGCTCCGGGGTCGTTTTGCCCGGAACCGCAGGCTTCTTCTCCGCGGCCTTGGGGGCCTCCGCTTTCGGGGCGGCCTTGACCGGGGCGGCGGCCTCGCGGGCGGCCCGCTCTTCGCGCTCCTTGGCCCGCTGCTGGCGGATCTTGTCGATGTCGGCCTCGATCTTGGCTTTCTCCTCGGCAACCCGCTTGGCTTCCGCGTCCGCCTTGGCCTTGGCTTCGGCTTCGGCCTTGGCCTTGGCGGCGGCCTCGGCCTTGGCTTTGGTCTCCGCCTCGGCCTTGGCCTTGGCCTCGGCATCGGCCTTGGCCCGCAGCTCGGCCTCGGCCGCGGCCTTGGCTTTGAGTGCGGCGTCGTCCACTGCCGGTGCGGCGGGCGCAGCCGGCGGAGCCGGTGCGGGCGCTGCGGCCGGCTTCGGGGCCGCCGGGGCCGCAGCCGCCTTGGGAGCCGCCTCGGCCTTGGGCGGAGGGGCCGCCGCGGGCTTCTTTTCCTTTTCCTCGGTGATGGTGAGATTAGGCGCCGGGGAGAGCTTGAGCAAGTCGATCTCGACGGCCGGGAGCTTCTTGGAGATCGGGGCCACCGCGGCGGCCGAACCGCCCTTGTATACCAGGTCGATGTAGCTTCTGACCATGCGGATGGCCTCCGGGTGGCGCATGATGAGGATGTTGGAGCCGGCCATCAGGTAGGCGACGGCGCCCACAGCCTCCATCAGGATGGCGCGCCGCTCGGGGTCTCCTATCGTTGGCGCCTCGGCGGCGGGCTGCTTGGCCTCCTTGCTCTTCCAGACCTCGTTGCCGAGGTTGTTGATGATGGGCAGCTGGAGCTTGTCGTCCCCCTGGGCGAGGGCGGCCATGCGGATCCGCTCCATGACCGAATAGGAGTACTCCAAGCCGTAGCCCAGGCCGCCGGTCGTGGGATCGATCAGCATCCGGCCGGCCGGAACACCGAGGTTTTCCAGAAGGATATTGACCTGCTTGGCCAGGTTGACGTCGATCGGGGAGGAGGAGATGATCGAGTGGCCGAAGCCCATCGCGGCGGCGCCGATGCCCTTGTGGTTCTTGTCCTCGACGGGGCCGAGGATCAGGTTGTCCCCCTGGCAGGCCTCGGCCACTTTTTTGAGAACCGCCTCGTCTTTTTCCGTGTTGGCCGAGCCCCAGATCACCAGCGGCACATCCACTGCCGCCCGGACCTTTTTGACCGTGGCCACGGCCTCGTCGGCGGAGGCGTTCTTCCCGTTGGGATCGATGCTTTTCAGCTGCAGGACCAGGATCTCGGCCCCGAACTCATTGACGCACTTTCTGGCCCAGGCCGCCGGGTCCGCGACGACGTCTTTAAAGGGGGCCAGCGCCGCCTCGGCCCAATCCTCCGGCACCATGTCCCAGATCTCCATGGCTATCCGGGGCGGGTTGGGGAGCGATCCCTCGAACTGGTAGAACGGGTAGCAGTTCTCCCCTCCGACGGTGACTGCTTTCGGGCCTTTGCCCAGCGTGATCTCCCTGATTTTACCGGTGTAGGATTCTTTGAAGAATTGGAAGCCCAATGTCCCCTCCTTGTCTTCGTGACAGGTTAGTGGGTGTGATGACGGCACCGCTCCGCCGGTGTCATCGATCCGCGGGAACACCTCAAAACAAGCAGACCATCCCCCTTTAGCGGGAGCACTTAATTTTGTCAAGAGAGGACATGGACCATCCGGAAATTATATGAATTCCCGACTTTCGTGCTCCGGAATGGACCCTGGTGTGCAAAGTGGAGGATGATCCAACGCCCGGCGGGCGCAGCGGGCGGGCTTCAGGGCATGGGGTTGCGCGTGAGACGCTTCTCGGCGAGCCGCTGCTGCAGCCTCGGAAAGCGGTCGAGGTCGGTGTGGGGCAGGAAAAGGGCGGCGATGTAATTGTCCATGTAGGAGGCGGTTTCGGAAAGCTCGAAGTTGGTCATTTTGCGGATCACCTCGACCACATCGCGGCGGATGCGGTTGGTGAGGGAGCTCATCCGGGCGCCGAGAAGAGAGCCGTTGCCGAGATAGGTGACCTTGTCGGGATCGATCTCGGGCAGAAGCCCGATGGTCATGGCCTTGTCCAGATCCACGAAGCTTCCGAAGCCGCCTGCCAGGATGATGCGCTCGATGTCCTGGATGCCCATGCCGACCTCGGTCAGAAGCGTCATGCAGCCGCTGTAAATGGCCCCCTTGGCGCGGATGAGGTTTTCGATGTCGATTTCGGAAATTGTGATGTCCCGGTCGATCTGGGTCTCCTTTTCCCAGGCCAGCACGAATTCGTGGATCCCGTCCTTCTCCCGCAGGCGCGGAGTCTTCAGCCCCGGGTCGAATTTCCCCCGGTTGTCGATCACCCCGAGCTCGAACATGCAGGCCACCATGTTGATCAGCCCCGACCCGCAGATCCCCTTGGGGCGCTGGCGGCCGATGGTGGCGATCATCGGTTCGAAGGTCGCCGGGTTGAGGGAGAAGTCCTCGATCGCCCCCGGGGCGGCCCGCATGCCGAACTGAAGCCCTCCGCCCTCGAAGGCCGGGCCGGCCGAGCAGGCCGCGCAGGCGAGCCAGTCCTTGTTGCCGATGACGATCTCGGCATTGGTGCCGACGTCCATGAAGAGGGTGACCTCCTGCGAGAGGTGGATCCCCGAGCCCATGACGCCGGCCACGATGTCCCCGCCGACGTAGCTCGAGACGACCGGGTAGACCAGGGCCGTGACGTGGTCCTCGAGGTTCATGCCGAGCTCGCACGCCTTGATCGGAGGGTACAGCGAGGAGGCCGGCACGTAGGGCGCCCGGCGGATGTAGCGCGGCTCGATCTTGAGCAGGAGCTGGGTCATCGTGGTGTTGCCGGCGAGGGTGATGGTGGAGATGTCCTGGGGGTCGACGCCGGAGCGTTGGATGATCCGGCCCAGGATCTTGTTGATGGTCGCAACGACCGCCCCCTGGATGCGATCGAGTCCGCCCGGTTTTTCGGCGTAGACGATGCGGGTGATGACGTCCTCCCCGTAGCTGATCTGGCCGTTGAACTCGGCGTGCTCGGCCAGCACCGCACCGGAGACGAGGTCGATCATCTGCCCGTAGATCGTGGTGGTGCCGATGTCCATCGCGATGGCGTAGCTGCGGCCGGAGGTGTCGCCGGGCTGGACGTTGATGATCCGGGTCTTGCCGTCCGCGCGCACCGGCCGGACCAGGGTGGTGGTCACCGTGAAGCCGCTCTCCCGCATCACCGCCGGAATCTTGCGGATGACCGTGAGATCGGCCTCGAGCCGATGCTCCCCGTGCGCGCGCTGGAGCTGGCCGATGAGGCGCGAGAGGTCCGGCAGGTTGTCCTGAACCGAAGGCGGCGGCAGCTCCAGGCATTTCTTCTCCACCGGCGCGAGGAAAAGCCCTTTCTCCTTGAGTTCGCCCAGGTTGAAATCGCGGATCCGGGCGGTCCGGCGCTGCGCGGCCGGCCGGTTCAGGATGGCGGCATCGACCACCGATTCGACCGGGATGCGCACCGCCAGGTCGCCCCTCACCTCCGCCTGGCACGCCAGGCGGTAGCCCTTGGCGATGTCCTCCGGGCTCAGCTTCTCGGTGATCCCGCCGGCCGGCTCCCCCGCCTCGATCACCACCCGGCACTTGCCGCAGACCCCCTCCCCGCCGCAGGAGGCATTGATGTGAACCCCGGCATCGAGCGCCGCCTGGATGAGGGT
>JALOOS010000186.1 GCA_025454275.1 Desulfobacterales bacterium
TGACTCTTAATCATTAGGTTACTGGTTCGATTCCAGTGCAGCCCACCACCTCTTGAGGTTAGCGCGCTAACCTCTTCTTTTTTTTGGGGCCCGGTCCAATTCATTCGATATTGACCCGGATGCCGGAAATTGTTATTAAAAAAATTTGATTTTCACTGCTGAATAGACTGCGTCGGTCCATCCTTGCTCCGGAGCATCGCGCATCCGGGGCTTCATACCCGAGAGGAGGAGCTATGCGACGGTTCGACACGTTCATCATCATCGACCCGGATCAACCCGAAGAGCAGCGCCAGCTGATACTCGACAGGGTGCAGGAGATCATGGGTCAACTCAACGGATTTCTCATCCGCATCGATCCCTGGGGGCCCCGCAAACTGGCCTACCCCATCCGCAAGAAGGAGCGCGGGTTCTACGTGCGCTTCGACTTCTGCGGCACGGGCGCGCTCGTCAACGAGATGGAGCGCTTCTTCCGGATCGACGAGCGCGTGCTCAAGTACATGTCGGTGCTGATCGACGCGCATCCGGACCTGGAGAAGATCCGGGAAGAGATGGCCAAGGCCGCGGAGGAGGCCAATAAGCCCGCCGAGCCCGCGGCACCGGCCGTCATCGCACCCGCAGCGGCGGCTGAGGCTCCGCCCGCCGCCGAAGCGGTCCCGCCGACCCCACCCGAGCAACCCGCGCAGGAGGCCTAAACCATGCCCGCACCCGCACCCCGAGACAGAGACTCCCGTGATGCCCGGCCTGCCGGAGGCCCGAAACGCAAACGACGGGTCTTCCACCGCCGCAAGGTCTGCCGTTTCTGCGCCGACAGCAGCCTGGCCATCGATTACAAGGACCCGAAGATGCTGCGCTACTTCATCACCGAGCGCGGGAAGATCATTCCCAAGCGCATCTCCGGCTGCTGCGCCAAACACCAGCGTGCGCTCACGCATGCCATCAAGCGGGCCCGGACGATCGCCTTTCTGCCCTTTGTCGGCTCGATCGACAGCTATTGATCGTCCTTGGGCTGCGCGGGCCGGCCGCCTGCAGCCGACTCTACGCGACCATGCGAACGGAACTCATTACCGGCATTCTGGTCACGTGCGCGCTGATCGCCGCCTGCGCCTTCGTCCCGCGGTTCCGATCATGGTCTACCGCACCCGGCTCGGGCGGCAGCCGGCCCTCATCATCGCCGCGGCGGGCCTTGCCTTCACGGGCTTTTTCGGCGGCGGCCTGGAGCTCCTCTTTTTCGGGCTCTTCCTGCTCGTGGGCCTGGTGCTGGGGGAGTTGCTGCCGACCGGGCTGTCGATTGAAAAGACGGCGGCGGCGTGGCCGGCCTCCTGATTTATGGGATCCTGACCGGCACGGGTCCGACCGAGGTGATCGCGGAGGGGGCCCGGCACAACCTGGAGCTCACGGCGGCGCTCTACCGTGAAATGGGGGTCTCCGAGGAGCAGATCCGTTTCCTCGAGGATGCCATGCCGGTGATCCAGACCGTGCTGGTCGGCATGATGCCGGCTCTCGTGGCCGCCTCCACCCTGGTGGTGGTCTGGGTCAGCCTGATCAGTGCCCGGCCGGTGTTCCGGCGCCTGGGGCTCGCCTTCCCGGACTACGGGCCGCTCGACCACTGGAAGGCGCCCGAGCCCCTGGTGTGGGCGGCGGTCGGCTCCGGGGTGCTCCTGCTCCTGCCCGGGTTCGCGCTCAAGATGCTCGGCCTGAACGGGGTGATCGTGCTCATGGTGGTCTACTTCTTTCAGGGCATCGCCGTGGTTGCGTTTTATCTGCACAAGAAGCAGGTGCCGCGCCTGGCGCGGATCATGGTCTATTTCATCATCGCCGTTCAGCAGCTGGTGATGCTGATCGTGGTCGCCGCCGGATTTTTCGACACCTGGTTCAATTTCAGAAAAATCGAAAAGCCGCCCACCCCGGCCTGAGCCGCTTCACTGCGGATCCGGCCGGCCGCGCGCGCGGCACATAATGAAGGGGGATTCATGAGGGTCATACTCACGCAAACGATCGAGTCGTTGGGCATCATCGGCAGCGAGGTCGAGGTCAAGCCGGGTTATGCCCGCAACTACCTGCTGCCCCAGAAGAAGGCCGTTACCGCGACACCGGAGAACCGCCACCGCCTGGAGCAGGAGAAGGCCAAGTTCGAGCTGCAGATCGCCAAGGAGCGCCAGATGGCGGAGGAGATGGCGCGGCGGCTGGCGGGCGTCTCCTGTAAGATCGCCGCCAAGGTCGCCGAGGAGAACCGCCTCTACGGCTCGGTCGGGGTGCGCGAGATCATCGACGCGCTGGCCGCCCAAAACATCGGCGTCGAAAAGCGGATGGTGCTCCTGACCGAACCCATCAAAGAGCTCGGCTCCTTCCAGGTCCCCATCCGGGTCTACAAAGGGATCGAGCCCGAGATCACGGTGGAGGTCGTCGCCGAGGGCTGATCCTCGCCGCATCGACCCCACCCGCCGGGCAGGCACCCGGGTGCGCGGCGGTGGCCGATACGCCGCTGCGCATCCGCAACACCCCCTGCCCCCTCACCCAGGATGAGCCCGATGGCCGACCCCACCCCTGCCGGCGCCAGGCAAGCGGACCCGCTCAGCGTACCGCCCCAGAACATCGAGGCCGAGGAGTCCCTTCTCAGCTCCATCCTGGTCGACAACGCCGCGCTCCTCGAGGTGGTCGACATCCTCGCCCCCCTCGATTTCTACCGCACGGCCCACCAGCGGGTCTTTGCGGCCATGATCGAGCTGTTCAACCGCAGCGAGCCGGTCGACCTGGTGACCCTCGCGAACCACCTCAAGGAGCGGGGCCAGATCGAACAGGTCGGCGGGGCCGCCGCCCTGGCGCGGCTGCTCGACGCGCCCCCTTCCGTCACCCCCTCGCACCACGCCCGGATCGTCCACGACAAGGCGGTGCTGCGGCGGCTGATCGAGAAGTCCAACGCCATCGCCAAGCGCTGCTTCCTGGAGCAGGGCAGCGCCGACGACATCACCGATTTCGCCGAAAGCGCCATCTTCGAGGTCACCGACAAGAAGACCCGCCAGGCCTTCTACCCTCTGAGCAGGCTCATCGACGCCAGCATCGACTTTCTCGAGGAGAAGCAGAAGAACAAGAGCCTCGTCACCGGGGTGCCGACCGGTTTCACCCTGCTCGACAACCTCACCTCCGGCCTCCAGAACTCGGACTTGATCATCCTGGCGGCGCGGCCGAGCATGGGCAAGACCGCCCTGGCCCTCAACATCGCCCGCAACGCAGCGGTCGACGCCGGGGTGCCGGTGGCGGTCTTCTCGCTCGAGATGTCCAAGGAGCAGCTCTCCCTGCGGATGCTCTGCGCCGAGGCGAGCATCGACTCGGCCAGGCTGCGGTCCGGGTTCTTCAGCATGGAGGACTGGGAGCGCGTGACCGACGCGGCCGGGGTGCTCTCGGCCGCCCCCATCTTCATCGACGACTCGCCCAGCCTCTCGGCCATGGAGGTCCGCGCCAAGGCGCGGCGCCTCAAGATGGACAAGAACATCGGCCTGATCGTGATCGACTACCTGCAGCTCATGCAGGGGCGGGCCGATGCCGAGCGGCGCGACCTCGAGATATCGGAGATCTCGCGCGGGCTGAAGGCCCTCGCCAAGGAGATCAACATCCCGGTCATCGCGCTCTCGCAGCTGAACCGCATGCTCGAGCAGCGAAACGACAAGCGCCCGCGCCTGTCGGACCTGCGCGAGTCCGGCGCCCTTGAGCAGGATGCGGACGTCGTGGCCTTCATCTACCGTGACGAGGTCTACAACAAAGAGGAGACCAACCCCCGCAAGGGCACGGCCGAGATCATCCTCGCCAAGCAGCGCAACGGCCCCACGGGGGATGTGCTGATGGCCTTCCTCTCCGCCTACACCCGCTTCGAGAACCTCGCCCCCGAGGCCCTGCGCGGATGAAGAGAGTCTACGGCAACACCGCCGGCCTCAAGCCCGGCCAGCTCCGCCGCCTGGAAAATCTCTACCGCCGCCGCGTGCCGCCCGAGCAGATCGTCACCCCGGAGCTGGCGCGCGACGTGAGCCTGCTCGCGCACGAGATCCGCCGCCAGATCGGCCTTTTGATCAACCGCCAGGGGCGGCTCGCCTTCGTCGTCGTCGGCGACACCCGCAAGATCCTGCTCCCCTTGACCGATGAATACCGCGCGGCCCCCGGGCGGCTGAGCGGCCTGCGCTGCGTCCACACCCACCTGAAAAACGAACCCCTCACCCAGGACGACCTGACCGACCTCGCCCTGCTGCGCCTGGACCTCATGGCGGCGATCGGCCAGGAGGGCGACGGCCTCCCCCAAGCCGTCCATGTCGCCCACGTGCTGCCCGGGCCCGCCGAGCGCCTGCCCTACCGCGTGCTGCCGCCCCAGCCGCCCTGGGCCCTCGACATCGACTGCCTGGACCTGATCCAGGCCCTCGAGGAGGAGCTGGAGCGCCTGGTGAGCGGGCGCCGGGCCGCTCCCGGCCGCGAGCGGGCGCTGCTCGTCAGCGTCTCGACCGCCTCCCGCCGCCGCACGGCCGAGTCCATGGCCGAGTTGAAGGAACTCGCCCGCTCGGCCGGGATCGAGACCGCGGGCAGCGTCGTCCAGCACCGCGACAAGGTCGACCCGCGCTTTCTGATCGGCACCGGAAAGCTCCAGGAGCTCGCCATCCAGGCCCTCCAGGAGGGGGCGCAGCTGATCGTCTTCGACCAGGAGCTCAACCCCTCGCAGATCCGCTCCCTCACCGACCAGGTGGAGCTCAAGATCATCGACCGCACCCAGCTCATTTTGGACATTTTCGCCCAGCGGGCGCAGTCCCGGGAGGGGAAGCTCCAGGTGGAGCTCGCCCAGCTGCGCTACATGCTGCCGCGGCTGGTCGGGCGCAACACGGCCCTCTCGCGGCTCGCCGGGGGGATCGGCGGCCGCGGACCCGGGGAGACCAAGCTTGAAATCGACCGGAGGCGGGTGCGCGAGCGGATCACCCGGCTGGAGGAGGCCCTCGAGGAGGTGCGCCGCCACCGCCGCCAGCGGCGGGCCCTGCGGGGCCGGAAAACCCTGCCGGTCATCTCCATCATCGGCTACACGAACGCGGGCAAGAGCACCCTCCTGAACACCCTGACCCGCAGCCGGATGCTGGCCGAGAGCCGGCTCTTCGCCACCCTGGACCCGGCCAGCCGCAGGCTCCGGTTCCCGCGCGACATCGAGGTGATCGTGACCGACACGGTCGGTTTCATCCGCGACCTGCCGCGCGAGCTGATGGTGGCCTTCCGGGCCACATTGGAGGAGTTGGAGGATGCCGACCTCCTTTTGCATGTCGTCGACATCGCCAACCCGCGCTACGAAGATCAGATCCGTGCGGTGGAGGCCATCGTCGCCGATCTGGGCCTCTCCCAGAAACCCTGCCTCAAGGTGTTCAACAAGCGCGATCTCCTCGACCCGGACACCGTCGAACACCTCTGCCGCCGCCACGATGCCCTGGCGATTTCGGCCCTCTCCACCGCCGACTTGAAGCCTCTGATCAGCCGCCTGCAGGCGATCATCGCAGCGCTTCACGAATCGGGCCCCGATCCGGATGCGGGCGGCCCGCCCGCCGAAACCGCCGTCGATGCCGGCGCCGGGGATGCGGCCGCCGGCACCGCAACCACAACCGATTGTGGTTGACATGGTCCGCCGGTGGGATATAGTCGG
>JALOOS010000187.1 GCA_025454275.1 Desulfobacterales bacterium
GATGCGGGCCGTGGTTCAGCGGGTCAGTGAGAGTTCGGTTGCGGTGGCCGGCGAGGAGCTCGCCCGCATCGGTCGCGGGCTACTGGTGCTGCTGGGCGTGGCGGTGGGCGACACGCCGCGGCAGGCGGCGACGCTGGCGGAGAAGATCGCCCGCCTGCGCATCTTCGAGGACGACCAGGGCCGGCTCAACCGATCGCTGCTGGATACCGGGGGCGAGCTTCTTGTCGTCTCGCAGTTCACCGTCCTGGGCGACTGCCGCGGGGGGCGCCGTCCTTCGTTCACGGCCGCCGCCCCGGCCGAACAGGCGCAAGCGCTCTATGAGGCGTTTGCAGCGGCCTCTCGGCGCTGCGGACTCCGCGTTCAAACCGGACGCTTTAGGGCGCTGATGGCGGTCAGACTGGTCAACGACGGGCCGGTGACCCTGATCGTAGAGGTGTGAACCGCAAAGGGGGTTCACGGTTCACGGTTCACGCTTCAGAAATAGGGTTTAAGGGTTCACGGTTGAAGGGCACCAGCCTCTGACCCGTAAAGCCGAAACCCGTTACCCCCGATCCCCTATCTCGTGTCCATCCGGAAATGGTGGATTGCGGCTCAGGTCAAGGCCACAGCGATGCCGCAACCGCAGGCGTAGTGGTTCTACGCCGAGGATTGCGGCGAGCGAGAACGCAGGCCTGGGCCGCAAGACGCCGTTTCCGGATGGACACGGATGGACACTATCTCGTATCCCAAACCCCGCCCCGCCGGCTTCACCCCGAGATGACATGGGCGAAGGCGCTGTGGTTGTGGATCGACTCGAAATTTTCAGCACTGACGGAAAACCAGGTGATGTTCGCATCCGCACGCAGGCGCTGGGCAATGTCGCGCACGATGTCTTCGACGAACTTGGCGTTGGCGTAGGCCCGCTCGGTCACGCATTTCTCGTCCACGCGCTTCAACACCGAATAGACCTCGCTCGAGGCGCAGGCCTCCACGAGCTCGATCATGTCCTCCAGCCAGATGAACTTCCGAAACCGCAGGCCCAGCCGCACCTCGCCCCTCTGGTTGTGCGCTCCGAAGTCGCTGATCTCCTTCGAGCAGGGGCAGACCGAGGTGATCGGCACCACCACCTCGGACATCAGGTCCACCCGGCCGGAGGCGTCGCTGGAGCCGACGATGCTGCAGCAGTAGTCCATCAGCCCGGTCGCCAGGCTGATGGGCGCCTTTTTTTCGATGAAGTAGGGGAAACTCATCTCGAGATGGGCCGAAGCGGCGTTCAGGCTGCGCTTCAGGCTCTCCAGGATCAGGGCGAATTTCTTCAGCGACACCTCGGGCTTGAGCTCGTGCAGCATCTCCACGAACCGGCTCATGTGCGCGCCTTTGTAGTCGTGCGGCAGGTCCACGAACATGTGGATGGTGGCGACCGTGTGCTGGAACCCGTCCCGGCGGTCGCGGACGGTGATCGGGTAGCGCAGGTTCTTGATGCCCACCTTGTGGATGGGGATGTTGCGGAAGTCGCGCTCGCTTTGGACGTCTCGCATGGCCGCCTACTTCAGGAGATATTCGGGTCTGACATGACGCAGGGCCCTGAAGATGTTGCCCCGGATCTTGGGATTGTCCCGGTAAAGGCCGTTCAGCAGCCGGGAGACCATCCGGCGGCGGGAGGTTCCGGAGGTCGGGCAGGGGTTTTCAACGACCGGCAGCCGCTGCTCGCGCACAAACCGTTCGATCAGGCCCTTGCCGGCATAGGCGAGCGGCCGGACGAGGGTGAATCGGCCTTCAAACAGGCTCTGGGCCGGCCGCATGGTGCTGATCTCCCCGGCGTAGAACATGTTGATGAAGAGGGTTTCGATGACATCGTCCTGGGTGTGGCCCAGGGCAAGGGTGCCGCAGCCCAGTTCGTCCGCGATTTCGAAAAGCCGCCGACGCCGCAGCCGGGCGCACAAGAAACAGGGGTTCTCGCGGTTCTCCGGGCTGTGGCCGCGCCGACCGAAATCGGTCAGCTCCACCCGCAGCGGAACCCCGAGCGCGCGGCAGAAGGCATGGAGCGCGGGTGCGGCCGGCTCCCCGCCGAAGCCCAGGTCGAGGTGGACGGCGCATACCTCGTAGGGCACCCGCACCCGGCGTTTCCGGTCGATCAGCATCCACAGCAGGCTGAGACTGTCCCCGCCGCCGGAGAGCCCGACCAGGATCCGGTCTCCTTCCCGGATCATCTCGTAGTCGTGGATGGCCTTGCCGATGGTCCGGTTCAGCGCGGCATACGCATGCCCGGCCGGCCGCACCTCAGCTCTCTTCTTCGGGCTGCGGCCGTTTTTTAATGATGCGCCCGGCAGCCACCTCCCGCAGGGAGATCACCACGTCCTCGTTCTTGGGCGAGCTTACCAGGTAGTCCGAGCCTTCCCGGATCTGGCGCACCCGGCGCGCCACCATATTGACGAGGGCAAAGCGGTTGGGGATCTTCTTCAAGCAGTCTTCGATCGTGATGCGTGCCAACGGGCACCTCCGTCCAATCTCTGATGGGATTTAAAGGATGTCGATCAGCTCATAGGTGCGCTTGCCCCCACCCGGAACCTCGACGATGAGCTCATCGCCCGGCTTGCGGCCCAGCATGGCCCGCCCCAGGGGGGATGCCACTGAAATACGGCCATTGCCCACATCGGACTCGTCGGGGCCCACGAGCTGGTACTTCACGTCTTCGCCGGTTTCGAGGTTGCCCAGCAGGACGCGGCTGCCGAACACGACCCGGTCCTTCGGCAGATCGACGGGGTCGATCACCTGCAGGCTGGCAAGCTTGTATTCCAGCTCGCCGATCCGCCCTTCGATGAAGCTCTGGCGGTCTTTGGCGGCGGCGTATTCGGCGTTTTCGCTCAAATCCCCGTGCGACCGCGCCTCTTCGATGGCCCGGATGTTTTCGGGGCGCTCGACGCGCTTGAGTTTTTCAAGTTCCCGGCGGATGGCCTGATAGCCCTCCGGCGTGACCGGAATCCGTTCCAACGTTCAGCTCCTTGTCTAAAGATATCGCTCGGCCAGCACCTGGGCGATCTGTACGGCGTTGGTGGCGGCACCCTTGCGGATGTTGTCGGCCGCGATCCACAGATTGATCCCGTTCGGGATGGACTCATCCTGCCGGATCCGGCCGACGAAGGTCAGATCCTGGCCGGCCGCATCGATCGGCAGGGGGTAACGATGGGCCTGCGGGTCGTCCACCACCTTGACCCCGGGCGCGACGCTGAGAAGAGCCCGCACCTCCTCGACCGCAGCGTGCTCCCTGGTCTCGATGTTGACGGCCTCGGAATGGCCGAAAAAGACCGGCACCCGCACGGTGGTGGCGGTGACGCCGATGGAATCGTCCTCCAGGATCTTGCGCGTCTCGTTCACCATCTTCATCTCTTCCTTCGTGTAGCCGTTCTCGAGAAAGGCGTCGATATGCGGCAGGCAGTTGAAGGCGATGCGGTGCGGATAGACGCGCGTCTCCACATCGAGAAAGTTGATCATGGCCCGTGTCTGGTTGAAGAGCTCCTCGATCGCCTTCTTGCCGGTGCCCGAAACCGACTGATAGGTGGAAACCACGATGCGGCGGATGCCGAAGCGCCGGTGAATGGGGTTCAAGGCCACCACCATCTGGATCGTGGAGCAGTTCGGGTTGGCGATGATGCCTTTGCGGCGGTAGTCGGCCACGGCATGCGGATTCACCTCGGGCACCACGAGCGGCACCTGCGGGTCCATGCGCCAGGCGCTGGAATTGTCGATGACCACGCAGCCGGTCTTGGCGGCGGCCGGGGCAAACCGCTGGCTGGCGGCGCCGCCGGCCGAAAACAGGGCGATGTCCGTGCCGGCGAACGAACCCTCGGTCATCTCCTCGACCGGCACCATATCCCCCCGGAACCGCAGCTGCCGCCCGACGGAGCGTGCGGAGGCCAGCAGGCGGAGGGACTTGACCGGAAAGTTCATCTCCTCCAGGCAGGCGATCATCTGGTTGCCGACAGCGCCGGTGGCACCGGCTACGGCCACATTGAATTGCTTCGCACCCATTTTAAATCTCCTATGTTGGGGCCGGTGCGCCGGTTGCCTCCGACAAGCGATCGGCCGACGGCGAAATTCCGGTCAGCTCCCGGACGGAAGAGATTCGAACGTGCCGAGAATCGAGCTGCCGGCCGACACCCGGTCGCCGACGGCCACCTGCAGGCGGATCTCCCTGGGGAGGTAGAGGTCCAGCCGCGACCCGAAACAGATCATCCCGAAGCGCTGCCCGCGCAGCAGCCGGTCCCCGGCCTGCACCCGGCAGATGATCCGCCGGGCGATCAGTCCGGCCACCTGGACGACGCAGAGGCTGCGCCCGTTATCGGTTTGCAGAAATAGCGCGTTGTGTTCGTTGCGTCCCGATGCATCCCGGCGGTCTGCGGCCACGAACTGCCCGGGGCGATAGCGCACCCGCACGACCCGCCCCTCGACAGGGGCACGGTTGACATGCACGTTGAGCACCGACATGAAAATACTGATTTTGCGGCACTCCCCTTCGAAGAAGGGGCCGCCGTCGGTCAGCGCTGCGGCAATCACCCTGCCGTCCGCCGGTGAGACCACGGCATCCGGAACGGTGGGGATGACCCGATCGGGGTCGCGAAAGAAGCCGCAGATGCCGAAGGTCGCGACCAGCCCGATCAATGCGGGGACGCTCATCCCCAGGAGCGCCAGGATCAAGGTCGCAAAGGCCGCACCGAAAATGAGGGGGAGCCCGGCGGCGGCTATCGGGAACGCGAAGCGGCTCGGCGGATCCGACCAGCTGTAATCTTCCATCACGGGGTTTCCTGCCTGCGCGCAGCGCAGGCGCTCCTGCAGGCGGGCGCCGCGCCCACGGCCTCAGTCTATTTTATAAATTTTTATAATTAGCAATTATGAAGCAAACTGTCAATCCTCGACTCATGGAGCACCCCTTCCCCCTCCGGTCCGCAGTCGGACACCTCACGCCCTTATCGCGTCGCAGCGAGCAGCGGATCCCTGGCGTCGGCACGGCGGACGTAGCGCGGGACCAACCGGCCTGCGTCGCTGAACGGGTCGGCAAGCAACCGGACCCGCGCCAGGGCGCCCACCGCCGAGGCCCGGATGAG
>JALOOS010000188.1 GCA_025454275.1 Desulfobacterales bacterium
GTCCGATTTTTTATTTTAAGGGGACCGGCACATGAAAATTCTGATCCTCGGGCTCGGCAAATCCGGCACGACGGGCATGGTCTACAAGGTGGCGGGCGGTCTGCCCAACTGCCATGCCTTCTCGGGCGGGAAGCCCGGCAAATACGCCGGCAACTACGAAAACGCCGTCTACAAGCACACCTACGAGGAGCGCAAGGGCAAGAATTTCGAGGTCTACCGGAAGCACTTCGCCCAATTCCATTACGACCGCAAGGTCTGGATGGCCCGCGATCCGAGGGATGCGGCCGTCAGCCGCGTTCTCTACCGCTTCCACAAGGGCATCCTCTTCAACCGCCGGCAATACGAGGCCTACCTGGAGCTGATCCTGAAGAAGGAGGCGGCGCCCTCCTCCCTCCCCTTCATCGAGATCTGCCGCTATGCCGGCCATTTCGAATGGCCCACCAGCCGCGAGAAAGTGATCGCAGAGGAACGGGTGCGCTACGAGCGGATGGCCGCCTTTGTGAGAAATTTAGGCAGCGATTGGTTTCTCTTCAAATACGAGGAGATGGTCACGGGGAAGTTCGACCAGGTGAACCGCTACCTGGGTTTCGATCTCAAATCCGAGGCCGAAGTCCCCAAGGGCACCGGCAAAGACAAAGTCGTCCGCAAGAAAGCCTTCGGCGACTGGCGCCACTGGTTTACCGAAGAAGACATCGCGCTGTTCAAGCCCGCCTATCTCCCGTACATGGAGGCGGTCGGCTACGACGCAAACGACTGGGCCCCGGACCCGCATCCGCAGATCGAGCCGCAATTTTCATCGATGTACGTGAAGAAGCTGGCCGCCGAGGGCCATTCGAACATCCTGAAGCGTTTCTACGACAACCTCATGCAGCGCTATTACGCGCGCAATTAGATCCCTCCCCCCCGCCGATCGGATCCCGGCAAGCGGCCGGGGCCGCCGCCCGCCGGCCCCGGTCAGTGGAAGGTGATCTCCGTGAGGCTCATCTCCACCTGCCCGAAAAAGGGCATCTCGCCGACAGCCGCCAAGGGCCAGCCCCCCTCCGGGCTGAGGAAGAAGAAGGTACCCTCCCGCACGAAATCCTCCACGTTGCCGCGGTAGGATCCAATCGGCTGCGAGGTGAGCCGCATGCCTGGAACCGAAACGGTTCCAACGCGCCGCTTCTCGCCGTCCGGCCCGCGCTCCAGGAAATCGAAGCGGATCGGCTGCGGCGGCTGCGGCTGGAGACGGACCCGGTGCACCTGCCGCTTGTGAAAGACGCACAGGGGGCCCACATTCCCCAACCCATCTTCCCCGAACGCCGCCGCCAGTGGGATCAATTGGGAGCTTTCGATGATCGGCGGGCAGCGGGCACCATCCCCCGGGAAGGGGTAGAAATGCTCGCCGCGCTTCGACCAGGACTCCGGGGGCCCGGCCGCCTCGCGCGCCGAGGCCGGCTCCCGCTGGCGGCGGAAAACACCCTCCCGGGTGAATCGGAACTGCTGGTGGTAGTCTTTGAGTCCGTCGCGTGTGCGAACAAGATAGAGCGGGCTGCCCGTGTGCGGATCGGACCAGAGATGGTTCTCCAGCCGGATGCGCCGGCCTCCGGTGATCTCAATAACGACGGTGATGGAAAGCTTCTGCACCTCCACCTGCGCGGTCTCCAGCGGCCGGCCCCGAGGGCTGTCGATGAAAACCGATCTCGCGGCGGATGCGGCGATCATCCGGCGCTCGACCACGGCGGTGGCCGTGCTGCCGAGACGCGACGCCTGCATCGTGAAGGACGACCAGGCAGGAGCTGCCGGCGGCGCGCCGGTCGCTGGGCCGGCAAGCAGGATGAGCAGTGCGGCCGCATACGGGAGAGCGCGGCAGGCGCGGGACCACCGGCGGATCATGTCCCCAGGCTTTCCGGCTCGAAGGCGTAATTGCCCCGCAGGAACTGCTCCGCGTACCACTCCACCTGCCGGTCGTCGGCCAGGTGCATGTCGAGCAGGCGCACCGAGCCCAGGAGCCGTCCGAGCATGTCCAGTTTCCCCGCCGTGAAATCCGCGTGGTATTTCTTGAGCTCGCCCCGCACCATGTCCCCTTTTTGGTCGACCTTGAACCCCAGCTTCCGCAGCACGACGGCGATCATCGTGGCGCGCCGCGCCCGGCGTCCGATGTCAGCCGCCCCGCCCTTGAAGTAGAAGGTGATGTAATTCTCGTTGATCTCCGGGCCGCAGAAGGTGTCGATCGTGGTGAAGTGATAGCCCATCCGCGAGTTGAAGTTGAGGTAGTGGCGGGCGATGACGGCATAACTGGGGGCTCCCATGCGGCCCTCCTTCATGGGGTCGCGCAGGAGGGACTCGGCCACGATCGAAGCGAACCCGCCCCAGCTGACGCCGGCATCGCGGTTCCAGTCGATCTGCTCATGGGTCATGCCCTGCAGCAGCGCCTGGAAAGGAACCGAGGCCACATCCCGGATGTCGGCCTGCCGGGCGTCGAACCCGGGGCGCAGCCCGTTGCCGAGGTCCACGACGAAGATCCGCAGCGGCAGGTAGGCGCGCAAGGGGATGGCCGTCCCCTCCAGCGGGGCCTCCTCGTCGCTGATACGGAACATCTCCCGCATGGACATCTCGTGCGCGAAGCGGATGACGTCGTGCAGGGTCCGGCACCCTTCCGGGGTGAAGTTCTCTTTGCCGGGGTCGGTCAGATTCAAAGGGGCGATCCGCTTGAGCACCGACTTCACCGTGTTGTAGGTCGGACTGTCCTTCATGGGATTGACGGGTTTTTTCTCCGACAGGAGCGACTCGACCCGGCCCCGGTATACCCTGCGGCGCCCCGCGTCCACGGTGATCTCCTCCCCGTGCCGGATCGCCGCGGTGGCGCTGCCGGTCCCCACGAGGGTCGGGATCTGGAACTCCCGGGCGACGGAGGCCATGTGGCCGGTGACGCTGCCGACGTCGGTGATGAACGCCCGCACCCGCCCCATGAGCGGCACATAGCGCGGGGAGGTCTGGCGCGCCACCACGAGCGCCCCCTCGGGGATGTGATGCAGCGTGTGGTCGGAGTGGATGATATAGGCGTACCCCGCGGCCGTCCCGTCGCAGGCGGTCTGCCCGGCGTGGAGCAGGACGGGGTGGTCGATCGGTGTGTCCGGCGCCGCACCCCCCGCCGCCTGGTCGGCCCCGAAACGCTGGGAGCGTTTGAGCGGCCGCGCCTGGAGGATGAAAAGCGTGCCGGCCTGGTCGATCACCCATTCGATGTCCAGGGCGCCGCCGTAGTGGCGTTCGAGTCTCAGGCCGTAATCGGCCAACCGGCGCAGGGCCTCCTCGTCGAGGCAGGGCGCCTGGCGCAGATCGGCCGGGACCTCCTCTTCCCGCAGGCCGTCCGCCGTATCCAGCCGCAGCCGGCGCTCCTTCAGGGCGATCTGCGCGGATTTCAGCCGCAGGCTTTTCTTGTCGACCTCGTAGTAATCGGTGACCGCAGCCCCCTCCACCGCATCGGCGGCCAATCCCCATACGGCGCTGACCATGATCACCGCGTTGCGGCTGTCGTTGGGGTCCACGGTGTACATGACCCCGCTCGAGCGGGCGTCGATCATCATGATGCAGGCAACGCTCATGTTGACGTCCTGGTCGCGATACCCCCGGCGGCGGCGGTAGTAGATCGCCCGCGGGCTGAAGGTGCTCGCCACCACCTCCTTGTAGGCCCGGACCAGGTTGGCTTCGCTCACGTTGAGCACCGTGGCGTGCTGGCCGGCGAAACTGGCCTCGGAATCCTCGCTGGTGGCGCTGCTGCGCACCGAAAGCCGCAACTCCGCCGCACTGTGTCCCCGCATGTCGGCCGCGGATTGACGTATGGAGCTTTCGAGGTCCGCCGGAAGAGGGGCCGCCAGGACCTGCTCCTGGATCTCGCGGCTGACGGCCTGCAGCTGTTCGGTGTGGTTGATGTCGAGATTCTTGAGCTTGGCCTGGATCAGATCGCCGAGATCGTTGTAGTCCAAGAAGAGCTGATAGCCATAGGCTGTGACGGCGAACCCCGGGGGGACCGGCAGATGAGCGCGGTTGGACACCTCCCCGAGGTTGGCCGCCTTGCCCCCCACCTCGCTCGCGTTTTCGAGGCTCAGGCGCTCGATGGGCATGACGAAGCTGGTGTCCTCGAAGTGCCGTTTGCGCAGGAGCTCCGCCAGCACTTTGTCCGCTATCCGCTGGACGGCATCGGGCAGGGCCGCGAACCTCTGCGAGGAGAGCTCGTTCAGCGACCGGACGATGCCGCCGACTTCCGTAATGAGCGCCTCCACCTGGGAGACGGCATACATGTAGGTGAAGGGCCGGTCCTGGTAGATCGCGTGCTCGAGGTCGGCGATGATCTCGAGCGCCCGGTTGTTGGCCTTGAGCAACCGGCGGAAGCTCTTGTACTTGCGGTGGAAGACCGTATCGGGAAGGCCCTCGTGCCGCTC